>JBDNFT010001236.1:0-8961 GCA_041689695.1 Planctomycetaceae bacterium
CCGCCGCCACCGCCGCCAAAACCACCGCCGCCAAAACCACCACCACCAAAACCACCGCCGCCGCCTGTATAGCCGCCCGAAAACTGACTGGTCCCGAAAGAATTGAAGATCACCGGATGACCAGTCGCTCCCAACTGCGAATAACCGAAGCCGCCCTGAGTCTGCTGCGTTCCGCCTTGGAGCCCCTGCATTTGCAGATTCTGAAGCCCCTGCCCAAGCGCCTGATTCTGTTGAGCAAATTGCTGCTGAGGTTGCACAAGACCGAAGTAGTTCTGCCCGATGCCACTATTGCCGCCTCTGAGCAAATTAAGGTATGGACTGTAAGTCGGCGAACTTCCGGGCTGGCTACCTCCAAATTGCGCCGTCGCAACAGACGACCCACCCATGATGGCAGTGAACAGAACGGTGAGTTGAAGGCATTTTGATTTGGTCATTATGGTCTTCCCGTAGGTTTAATTGCGTTCAGTTCGGATGGCTTATCGATCATGTCCATCATCACCAGAAATTTTTGACTGCTGACGCCATCATTCGGTTAGAAGCTTTGAGCCTGCTTGCCTTGAAGTGATCGCACTGTCCCGTTGCCAAGAATTGTGAAGCCAAAGAGTCGTTCAATCGGAGCCGTAAACCGGCCGAGCTTTGTATCGAACGTAACAAACGGAGATGCCTTCACATAAATGCGATCACCAGGGAAAACCTGGTAGTTTGTTCCCGTCTGAGCACCTTGTGCAATTGCATTCCAATTGACTGTCAGAACTTGATCAGGATTGCCCAAAGCGGGAGACGGTCGAGCAATCCAGATTGACCCTTTAGATGCCACTGGCGGCAGCCCATTGATGCCTGCGATCGCATCCAAAACAGTTTCATTTCCCGTTGCAGGAATACGATAAACCTGCTCCCCTGCACCACCACCGTCAGTGATTATGTAATAGACTTTGCTGTTGTATGCCAGCACGTCAACAGAAACTTCAGGACGATTGATATATTGGGTCAAATGCTGTTCAATTTGCGTTCGAGCCTGCTGCAGCGTCAGACCAACGACACGAACATTTCCATAAACACCAAGGCCGACCGTTCCATCCGGTCGCACCAGATGCGGCCCTGCAACGAACTGTTTGCTTTGAGGTGCTGGCAGCGTGACCAGAACCTGAGGATTCGTCAGCACCTGTCGAAGATGTGAATCCACGCGTTGTTGAATCACTTCCAGCGGTTGATCGGCGACCAGAATCTTACCGTATTCCGGCCCCAGATTCAGATAGCCGTCCGAACCGATGATGTACATGCCATTGATCGTTTTAAACTGCGCTGAGACGGATTCTTCTGTCTGACTCAACGGGATCGTACGATTCACCTGAACCAACAACGCCTCACCCACCTCAACAGGAGCGAAGGCGGGACGAATATTGTTGACGGTCTGAATCAGCAGAACGTCGGGCGGTTCAATGACATATTCTGGCAAGGAGACTTTGCGCAGTTCGCGAGGCGCGTCGTTCTGTCCCTCGAAACCACACGCTCCTGCCCCGCAGGTTTGACCGTAAGTTCCAGAACTGTGACAGACCGGGCTGGATGTCGAAACAGAAACGCAACCGCTCAGACTAAGCACTGTCAGAGAGACAACAGCCGGAGCAATGAGTTTTCGTAAGGATGCCGCGCACACTTGGTGTGCTGGTCGCATAGTACCCTCCATGGTATCTGCCAAATTACTTCGTCGGGGCCTTAGCCAAGTTTTGCACGGCTTGGCAATTTGTCGTAACAAAGTGCCAATCGCTTTTCGGGTGATTCTTCCTTGAATCTGTCCACAACCGATCTTTGTGAGCTCCCGGTTTTTGATCATCGGAAGATCATACTTTCGATCACTGCCATTTCTGGCGTATCGATCCTGCGTTGTCGCGCTTAGTCGATGATTGTGCCACAAATAACGATTTGTCCGTTTGTGCGTAGAGATCTCAGGATACCGCCGGAGTATCGCTTACGATTCAGTGTTAGACTCTATATCGGCAATTCCTGCTGATCAAACAACGCCTTGCGCCTCGCCTGTCGACTCCGCAATGTTCACAGGGTATGCTTTTAAGTGATCGGCAGGAAAAGAATGACGCTTCGGCGAGTCCGTAGACCGCGCGGCTAATTCCCATCGACCATGTTGAAGGATGCAGATCTGGGACAGATCTGCCTACGCAGTCCGACCTGTCCGAGGCCGGCTTCTTTCGTCGGGACGATATATCCGGTAGACTTACTTCTGCCACCCGATTTGCGTTCAAAGTAGACATCACTCTCCGAGTGATGAACGGCGAAACTTAAGTAGAGCAGGTTGAACAATGAGAACCCTCATCATCGCTATTCTGACGGTGCCTCTGATCCTCATCGCAGCGGGCGGGGCGGCCGATGACCAAAATTCTGCAGCTCCAAATTCACCGTCCGTGATTCAATCCAAGGCAGACTCAAACCGCGAAAAAACAGTTGCTGGCCTCGCGCCGCTGTCCTTTCTTGTAGGCGACTGGAAAGGCGTGGCCCAGCCGAAGCGAGGCTCAAATATTGGTGCATGGTCAGAAAAAGCGCACGCAGCCTGGCACTTTGACGACAAAATTCCTTGCCTTCTTTTGAACCTGGAACCCGGCAAAAAATCGACCCAATTCGTCTTTGCCACCTCATCCGAAACGTCTCGGCCAATCATCGAGTTTCGTCAACCCGATCAACCTGCGATCGCGTTAGACATGACGGAACCGGCAAACCTGCCTTCATCAGAATCCGCCAGCCAACAGTCAAACACACCGCAAGATCACTGGGTCTTCGAAAACATCCCTGAGCCCGGCAAACCACGTCACCGATTCACGATTCGAAAGATCAACGAAATCCGCATGACAATGTTGTTCGAGGAAAGCCCGAATTCCGAAGCGGCGTTCCGTCGGCAATATGAAATCGGCATGACCCGCGAAGGCGAGCGACTGGCTAACGGAAACACCGGCGAACGCCAATGCGTCGTCACCGGCGGCCTCGGCACAATTTCCGTCATGCACGCGGAAAAGACGTACTATGTTTGTTGCGAAGGTTGCAAGCAAGCGTTCGAATCCGACCCGGAAGGCACACTCATGGCATATCGCGAACGACTCAAGAAGAAATCACCGTAGCGTTGCTGGCATTTCCCGTGAATGGTATCCAAAAGTTGTCGAAGTTAGCAAATCCAGCGACAGCATCGTGAATTTCGTGGCCTAGACACAACATCCTACGGTCGAGAGACCCGATCTGCAGCACGGCGACCGCTTGAAAGAATGCAGCCGTTGGCTCACAATACCGGTCCACAGGATTGCCGATCCCGTACATCACAAACTCAGGAACAACCAAACGTGTCGACCATTGAAAAAGCTGAGCGGCTAAAAAAAGAACTGACCGATAAATGGGTTGTTGTCGCCGCCAACGCGCCGGAGTTGAAACGTTTTGCCAACCTGACCGGGAAAGTGAAAACGGTCAACATGAGCTGCCGTGCATTGGTGGAGTTCGATGGCTCCGTGGATATCAGCTGGTACGACATTGATACCAGTTATCTGACAGTCGTTGATGCTCCGCTGCCGAAGAAGGCTGCACCAGCGAAACCAGAAGCCAAAGCGTCGGCTCCGGCCGCCAAAGCAGCACCGACCGCTGGCGGAGGGTCACCACTCGATAAAATCCGTGCCGCCGGCGCAAATCCAGCCGCAGCAGCACCGGTCGCTGGTGGTTCACCGCTCGACAAAATCCGTGCCGCCGGCGCAAAACCAGCCGCAGCAGCACCGGCTGCTGGTGGCTCACCGCTCGACAAGATTCGAGCGGCCGCCAAACCAACCGTTCCTGCCACAGAAGCCTCTGCTGCAGAAGCACCAACGGCACCTGTAGAAGCGCCAGCAACTTCTGCTCCGAAAGCTGCAGCCCCCATAACCGGTTCACCGATGGATCGCATTCGAGCGATGGGCGCCGCGAAGAAAGAGTAACGACTGTAGGAAACGTGGAAGATGCGAATTGCCTGGTTCGAATGCGCCACTGGAATCAGTGGCGACATGACACTCGCCGCACTGATTGATGCTGGTGCAGATGTTGCCGTTATCCGAAAAGCGATTGCTTCACTGAATCTGCCTGATGTCGTCCTCCGCGTGGAAACTGTCATCAAAGGCGGCTTTCGATCGCTGCATGTTCTTGTCGATCATCCCGAACAGCACGCTCACCGCCACTTCACCGATATTCGCCGCATCGTTGAACAAGCCACTGAACTCACCGCGCGACAAAGACAACTGGCACTCCAGATGTTTCTGGCCGTGGCTGAAGCGGAAGCCCGCGTGCACGGTTCGACCGTGGAAAAAATCCACTTCCATGAAGTCGGGGCGATCGATTCTATCGTGGACATTGTTGGCGTGGCAGTTGCGTTTGATCTGCTGCAGATCGATCGAGTCGTCTGCAACGCGGTTCCACCGGGACGCGGGTTCGTGAAAATCGATCATGGAATCTGTCCAGTTCCGGCTCCCGGCACTGCAGAAATTCTAAAAGGAATTCCGCTAGCCGATATCCCGATAGAATCCGAATTGACGACACCCACCGGTGCCGCGATCGCGAAAACTCTGGCCGACAGCTTCGGCCCCATGCCCGCCATGACCATTGAATCCATCGGCTGTGGTTGCGGCACAAAAACATTCCCCGAACGCGCCAATGTGCTGCGAATTTTCATTGGCAATGCAACGGTCTCCGCCGACACCGAACACGTCGTCATGCTGGAAACAAACTTGGACGACGTGCCCGGCGAAACCATTGGCCACGTTCGCGAAAGATTGCAATCCGCCGGCGCGCTCGACGTATTCGTCACGCCGATCCAGATGAAAAAAGACCGTCCCGGAGTTCTGCTCAGCGTCCTCTGCCGTCCTGACCTTGTCGCACGTTGCGAAGAAATCATGTTCAAGGAAACCGGTACACTCGGCATCCGCCGCCTGCAAATCCAACGCTGCGTCCAGCAACGCGACATCGTGGAAGTGGCAACACCGTGGGGCAAAGTGAAAGGCAAACGCGCCTGGCGGACTGGCCTGCAGCCAACGTTCTCTCCCGAGTTCGAAGACTGTGCTCGCCTGTCACGCGAAACGGGCATCGCTCTGCGTGACATCTATCGGGCCGCTGAATCGGCGTTCGCACTCAGCGACGACGTAACCGCATCCCAGTCGCTAGGATCGCGTGATCACGATCACATGCATGATCACGATCACATGCACGATCACGATCACATGCACGATCACGATCACATGCACGATCACGATCACATGCACGATCACGACCACTAATGCGGGCAACAGATCCGTCTGATCGGTCGGATCAGACCAATCCGACTGATCTTTCAACCGATCCGTCTGATCTGACCAATCACACCAACCAGACTGATTTTCCAATGTCTACCAGGCCATCCTGTCTACGACAGCAGCAGCTCCAGATCTTCCATGGACAGATCCTGCAGCACGCTGCCAGAATCGTCGCCGGACAGAATTGAATCCGCAAGTTGTCGCTTCTTTTTCTGTAGCTCGGCGATCTTTTCTTCCACCGTGTCGCGACAGATAAGGCGATAGGCAAACACCGTCCGAGTTTGTCCCACACGGTGAGCTCGGTCGATCGCTTGTGCTTCGACAGCAGGATTCCACCATGGGTCAAGCAGGAAGACGTAGTCCGCAGATGTCAGGTTCAATCCCAGACCGCCCGCTTTCAGACTGATCAGGAAGACCTGACAATCTTTGTCTTCCTGGAAGTGTTCCACGCGTGCCTTGCGGTCGCGAGTCTTACCGTCCAGATATTCGTACGTGATATTCTGTTTATCCAGATGGTCACGCACGATGCTGAGCATACTTGTGAACTGCGAGAACACGAGCGCCTTGTGGCCCTCTGCGATCAGCTCCTGCAAGTGCGGAATCAGGAAATCCAGCTTCGCATACAGCTCCTGTTCGTCGCCGCGTTTGAGCAACGCCGGGTGGCAGGCCGCCTGACGCAGACGCAGCAACGCTTCCAACACATGCATCTTGGATTTTGCGAGTCCCTGTTCCTGAACCAGGCCCAGCAATGAATCGCGATAGTGAATTCGCAATTCGTCGTACAACCGACGCTGTTCTTCTTCCATATCGCAGTAGATCGTTTCTTCCAGACGATCGGGAAGTTCGGCGGCCACTTGCTTCTTGGTACGACGCAGAATAAACGGACGCAGGCCCTTGGCCACCATGTCGCGTGCCTCACGGCTTTCGGGATCCGCAATGTGCGATCGAAACGCCGTACTCCGTCCCAACATGCCAGGGTTCAGGAATTCGAAGATCGACCACAGATCGCCCGCGTTGTTTTCGATCGGCGTACCGCTCAAAGCCAATCGGAAATTGGACTTCAGCAAACGCGAAGATCGAGCGATCTGGGACGATGGATTCTTAATCGTCTGCGCTTCGTCAAGCACCACATAATCGAAATCAACATCCTTCAGCACAGCGATATCGCGTCGCACGGTACCGTAGGTTGTCAGAATCAGGTTATGCTTGCTGAACTCCGCTCTCATATTGGCGCGTTCCAAGCCGGTGTATTCCATATACTTGATGCTGGGCGCGAATTTCGCACATTCGCTGGCCCAGTTGAACATCAGCGATCGCGGAACAACAACCAAGGACGGCGGGGCATCTTTCTTGTCTTCCAGCCGACGCAACAGCGTTGCCAGGAATTGTACGGTCTTTCCGAGACCCATGTCGTCCGCGAGGCAGCCGCCGAAATTGAAGTCGCTCAGGAACTTCATCCATGACAAACCTTCCTGCTGATATCCGCGAAGTTCGCCCTTGAACGTATCCGGAACCAGAACCTGTTCCATTCCGCTGAAGTTGCGGAATCGTTCCCGCAACGCTGAGAACCCTTCGTCGAAATCGACGTTTTCCTGCGTGGCCAACAATGCGTCCAACAACGCAGCCTGTGATGTTGAAAATCGCAGACCATCTTCTGATGCAGTGCCCAAACCAGAAATCAGGCCGATCTGTTCCAGCCATTCTTCGGGAAGAATACCAAGTGACCCGTCGTCCAAACGTACAGTCGAATCACCGCGTTCGAGAGCCCGCAACAGTTCCGGAAACGAAACGCTGCGGCCTTCGAAATCGACATCGGTATGAACGTCGAACCAGTCCAGATCCGACGTGACGCGAAACCGCATTCCGCCAGCCTGACGAACTTTGCTGCCGTCCGCAAAAATCGCCCAGCCACCATCAACCAACTCACGCACGGCGCGACCAAGATCGCGGCGTGCGATTTCGACGTTCACTTGCAGCTTCAGATCCCCCAAACGGCGACGGAAGCCAACCTGACGAAGTTTTTCCCAGCATGATCCTTCAAACTGACGATCGCGAATGATGCAGCGATTGCTTTCACGCTGCACCACAGCCCACCGCGCGCTGCCGCCGGAGACCGGCGTGCCGAGATAGTCAAAAATAACTTCCGCACTAAGCGAATCGTTCCGCCAGCGATTCATCGGCGGCGAAGTAATTCGCAGCACCGGCGACGGCTGTGTACGAACTTCTTCCAGTTGCAGTTCTTTCGGCAAGTCCAGTCGCGGCAATGACGGAATATCAAGCAGTCGATCGACGAAATCGTGCTGATCGGCTTCGGGAACATGCAATGCACCGCCGTCTGTGAGTGCCTTCATCCATTCCGACGCGCCGAAGTCGCGCAGCAGACCGAGCGAATCATTCGTGACCACGAAACCACCTGGAACGACGAGCGGGACGTCGGCGATTTCCATCACTTCTTCGCCACGGATGAGCAGTCCCGCAACTTTCCAGCCTTCGACTTCTGTATCACGGCGTACGCGGATCGTGAGTTCCCAGGCGTCTGAATCATCCCAGTTCAGAAGCTGCTCACCAGCATCGTCACTTCCCAGAATGCGCAGGCGACCGCTGCGACACATGTCTGGCAGCACAAGCTGACCAAGTTCAAACGGCACATAAAATCGATGGGCAGATGTGCGTAGTTCCGCCTGCTGTGTCGTCCAGTTATTGCGTTCCGGAATCGCACCGGCCAGATATGACAAGAACGTGCGGTCGTCTTCATGTTCAATGTGATCAAGTTCACCCGGGCGAACCTTAAGCGGTTTGATTTTTCCCCATTGCCCGCCCGCTCGTCGTTGACGTTGAGACGCCTGAATCACGAGCTTGCTGGCTTCCTTGCTGGCCTCCAGATCCACTTCATAAAATATCTGTCGTTCTTCCGGATCAGACTTCTTGCGGCCATCTGTCGGACCATTCATATTGTCCTTCAGTTCAACAAGCCGCGCTTCCCACGGACGCAGCGTTCTTTGCACAGGCTGCGCTTTGGGGCGTGCCTTGCCGCGTGGCAGATTGGCACCAGCATCCGGATCAGGACCCGCATCGAGGTCATCAACAGAAATCGGCTGGTACGCATTCGGCGCCATGAACGGTGTCATGCGACCAGGGCGCATGGAGGAATTCACGTAACCGCCGGAATCTGTCGCCAGAATCGTGGCCCACAGATGCTTGCAGACTTTGCTCTTCGCAAACTGGTCACACGTACAAAACAGGCTGACATCATCCGGCTGATAACGAAGCTGAGTTTGATACTCAGCACCGTCAATCACAAGTCCGAACACGTTCTCTGAAGTCACGCGAACCAGAGTGATACGCTCAGCCTCGATGTAGGCCGCACCACGATGTCTCAAGTCCGCACGGAAACGATTTTGCAATAGCTCAGCGAGCGTCATATATCAAATCAGTCGATCAATTTATGCAGCGACTTAGATTTCGTCGCCAACATCTGTCATTGTGGAAATCGTCGCTTTAGGCGACCAGGGATACCCGCTGGAAATCTTTGATGCAGCTCAAGGAAGATTGCGAAAAGGCCAGACCGGTGACTTCTTGTCCCACCAGCCCGTTCGCGCCCTCAGCGCAGCGGATCGGGAAGGGTAATCGAAACCAGCCTCTTTCCGCCAGAACAGCATAG
>JBDNFT010001237.1:0-2166 GCA_041689695.1 Planctomycetaceae bacterium
ACAGTGGTGTGCGACAATCAGACGTACTCAATTGTCTATTCTTGCGCTCGACGGGACGACTTCATCAAACTTGATCGTACGGGTGATTTGTGGTGCGAGGTCACCTTCGGGAAGAATCCGAGCAGGCTTACCATCGATTTCAGCGTATGCAATATGCATGTGGTTCACGGGAGTCGTGGATTGGGCATCTGCGAATCGAAATTGACGACCTTGGTTCAGCCAGACGCGGCGTGGAGTTAACCCGGTCAACCATTGAACATGCCCTTTTTCATCCGGTGTATCCGCTTCAACAACGTCTGCCGATATCCATCCATATCCCGGAACGTAGTACTCGACCCAGCATCGGTATCCCGGATCAACCCATTTGCCAGCGTTCTCCTCAAGCATTCGATATCCCATATTCAGTCGCGCTGGAATCCCCCGAGCGCGCGCCAAGGCAACAAAAAGAGAGTTCAGGTCCGTGCAGCATCCGCCGCCCTGGGCCAGACAAGTCTCCGCGTCACCAAGTCCACAGCGCGGCATTGTTGGGTCTATGGAATATGAATAGTGATCAACAGATTGTGCAATATATTTCATGATCTGTATCGCCTGTGTAGCGATATTTGTCTCCTGCCCGCAGACTTCATCTGCAATTGACTGAACTTTGCTGGTCACTGCCATGTGCAGTGCATCCTTCGCAAGGTGCTCAGACAACATCGATCGCTCCAACCCTGACAGAGGCCGAACATGTTCGGGATCGATTTGAGTGTAAACTGCTGCTCGTGAAAAGGTGTATTCAAGCAGGAAGTCAAGCTCCGTTGTTTTTGGATTTGTAATTCGAGAATAGAGAAACTTACCGGGTCTGTCCTTATCCTGCACAATTTTATAATCATCGGGAACTGAATTTTCGTTGAGGCTTAAGACCTTTTGATGCACTTCGTCGGAGGGAATTGCGATCCAAATCAAGACTTCTTTTGCACCTTCAGGGATCTGGTCCAGTCTCACCTTTTGCTGCACCGTAAACGTCACCGTTCCTTCTTTCATCGCAGCCAACTCTGATTTCTGCCTAAGAAAGAACTCCTTACTTTCCAAACGCAAACCTGGCAACCCAAAATCCTGAGCAAGAGACCTGGAGGAAATCAGGTCCATGACGATGCAGCTCAATACCGCGATCGCATTGAACTGTGAAATGAATCTAAGCATGCGTTTTGCTTTCTGCCTATAGTGAATCTTGTGCGTCGAACTGCGTCCTGAACCACAGGCCGTAATAAAGAGACGCTGTGGTTCAAGCATATGAAGGATCGGAAACAGGAATCCAAAGCTATACGAATGGATCGCGGCGAGTGATGCTAAAACTCGCCAGTCACTTCACCTTCTGCCGCAGAAACGATGGCACGCAGGACGTGAAAGTCGATACTGTCTGAGAGGAACTGGACATGTCCATCGCAAAACAAGGCATGACAACCTCCAGTATGAAAGCTAAACAATTCATCGTTTGGCCCGCAATTCATATTATCCCAGGTGCAAGTGGCCGGACCACCGAATGGATTGCGATGAAAATTCGGAGTGAACGAAACACCGAAAGCATTGTCCGGTTCCGCCCATCGCCAATGAGACCGTTTAACGCCGGGAACAACAGGGTCGTCATACAACGATTTCATTTTGTCATTGCGACCAACATCTTCGCCCAAAGCCATCGTATTGCTGAGTCCATCAGTAATCTGGCCCATTTTCGTACACTCCCAACGCAAACCTCCATGAACCATGAATGCGCTGTCGGGCAATCCGGTGACTGGGCTGATGTTCGTATGAATCGTGGCACCGTAGTCGATAGCACCGAAACCTTGTGAGTCCACGTCGCCATTACGAAGAGAAGCGGAAGGACACAAATAGCCGGGTATCGAAATCTTCGTAGCAGCAATGTTCTGAGCGGTCTGATTGTAATAAGACCCAAAGTCAAATTTCGCCGTGATGTTGGCTTGTTCGATGAATGGCAGCACATGCGTAAAGAACGACTGGCGATCGAAGTTCTGGCCGAGCGGACCGCTGCCAAGACCCTGACCTGATGATGGAAAACGGCTGAACGCAGATTCATAGTTGTGCATTGCCAGTCCCAACTGTTTCAGATTATTTTTGCACTGAGTACGACGAGCCGCTTCGCGGGCTTGTTGCACGGCTGGCAGCAGT
>JBDNFT010001238.1:0-8941 GCA_041689695.1 Planctomycetaceae bacterium
ACATTTCTCCCGATATGCTGCCGCCGGAAACGATCAAGCTGCTGCAGTCGCATCACTGGTCCGGGAATGTTCGTGAACTGGCGAACGTACTGGAACATGCCGCGATTCTTTCGGACGGCCTGGTCATTCGTCCCGAAGATTTGCCACGCAGCATCAATCGCGACATTGCCGCGGCGGTCGGTTCGCCAAGCGCTGCTCCGGCCACCATCGCCATGACTCCTCAAACATCCATCTTCAGCGGTGATCCTAAAACGCTGCGGGAGATGGAAGAATTGATGATTCTGCGAGTGCTGGACAAATATCAAGGCGATAAACCGCAGTCCGCGAAAGAGCTGGGTATCGCATTGAAGACGCTCTACAATCGTCTGAGCCAAATGGGCGCGCAACGCGACGCTGGTTAGGAGCTCTGAAGCCGACAGCGTTGCAACAGGTCATTCCGTCTGAGAATCAGTTCTGACGCTCACACGTGTCGCCCGTACTGTGTCATTTGGCAGTCGAAAAATGATCGTTTTTGTTCCTGCGGACTTAAGTCGCAGAATACTTCATTCCAAGCTTTACAATCCGATTCAGAAGTTCCTCGTACTTGATTCCGATGGCGTCACCAGATTCCGAGAAGTCTTCGCCGTATGAAAGATTGGGATTCGGATTCGCTTCCAGAACGTAAATCCGGCCGTCTGCAGTCAGACGCAAATCAATACGCGCATACCCTGTGAGAAACAACGCGCGGTAAACACGTTTGCATGTTTGCAGGATTTTCTGTTCGATCTCTGGGGACAAATCGTCCGCCGGGTACGTCATAACGCCATACTTCTTCTGAAACTTCGGATCCCACTTTGCCTCGCGAGTCGCGATCAAGGGAATTTTTTCTTTGTTGTTGTCGAAGCGTAGTTCCCAGATTTTGAAGGACGTCAGTCGTGTGTTGCCGATGATGCCGACGTAAAGTTCACGCCCTTCGATATATTCTTCGCACAACGCATCCGATTGAGTCACTTCATGAATATGCGACACTCGTTCCTGCAGTTCGTTGTCGTTGTACACAATGTTGCTTTGTGAAAGCCCCAGCGATGCTTCTTCGGTCGCAGATTTGATAAACAGAGGATACGTCAACCTCGATGGCTTGTGTGCTTTGCGTCCGACGGGGATCACAAAAAATTTCGGTGTCGGCAGGCGGTGATACGTCAGAATCTGTTTTGTCAGCGATTTGTCGTGAGCCAGCATCAGGCCACGAGGATTGCATCCGGTAAATTTCTGCTGCTTCAGAATCAGGTAGCTGACCACGTAGCTGTCGAAGGTCGGGACGCTATGGAATTCTTCCAGCATATTAAACGTAATGTGCGGTTTGAATTCTGCAAGCTTTCTTTGAATCACGCTCAGATCGTCCCGTACACCAATAATTTGAGCATCGTGGCCAATGTTCTGTAGCGTCGTCAGCACATCGAATTCGGATTTCCATTCGAGGATTTCTTCTTCCGTAAAACCTTCCATACTGTCAGGAGGCAGCAGATCTTCATGCGCCAGAACCATAATTCGAAGGGGTTTCATAGGGCGACCTGATGGTGGCCGTTATGAAGATAGTTCATCACCTGGACCGTCAGCATGACAAGCGCATCACGCCGCACCTGAGCAGGTGGACGATCGAGCCGCAGGTCCAGTTCTTCACAACGACGAATGATTTCAGACAGGATTTCATCAACGGTATACTGATACTGACCAGTCCAGTCAGCAAGATACCGGCGAAATTCTACTCGATGCTGTCGCAGAAACGAAGCGGCTGGCACGCGGCGTGAATGTTCGGGTGAGTCGGAGAACAGTTTTCGAAGTTCAGAGTCGTTAAAGTTGGATGCTTCAATCCCGTAATGAGCTCGGCGTTCTTCATAGTGTGTTCGAAGCGTCTTGCGCAGTGATTTCAGCGGATACATATGCTGTTTTGAACTTACCAGAGGTCGCGAAGCGGCGATCTCGTGCATCAATTCATCGACATACTGTAATTTTTTGAATGCTGGCCAGCCTTCGTACTGTGTCTTCCAGCGGGAGCGAGGTTTCATCCAGACGGCAAATGTTTCTGCAAAGTCCTCGCACGGATGACTTTGAGCGTACCACATGTCCAGATGATGCACAAAATTTCTGCTGTAGGGTTTTGGCTGGTAGTATTCTGGATACGGCTGCGAGCGTTTCCCGAAGATCTCCTGCCATTTGCGGCGACGGTACAGCCGATACGCGGTTTCAATCGTGTGTCCGGTTTCATGTCGCAGAATTCTCATGCACAAATCTTCTGCCGCACCTTCGACTTCCAGCATCATGTGGTTTTCAAGGCGTGCCAGTCGCGGATGTGCCAGATAGAACGGGATCGCGATGCCGGGAACGCCGTCGGGCGAAAACCATTCGTCCGACAGCCAGAAGTGGGGGCGGAAGCGAAGGTTGCGTGTTTCCATCTCACCATACAGACGCTCGATTCGAGATTCCAGAATCGTGCCTTCAATGCGGAGATGCAGATGATTCATGCGGACATCCAGCAGCTCCTCGTCTGGCAGGTGGCACCACTCAGTGTGCTCGGCTCGGTTGGGGTCCGAAGGTGGAATTGTGCGTGAAATGGCTCTATCCTGTGCTATGAAGCAATCGATGGTGCAAATGAATTCAGTGTTGAGGACTCAACTGTGCTGCTTGCCTCCAGTCTCCTGAAGTTTGAACGTAATCCCGAATTCACGTCAAGGCTTACCACCGCCGTCAGACTGTATTGTTCCTGAATTTATGATAGTTCCTGAATTCATAAGAAACAGAAAACTCGTCAAGGCTGGGCCTTTCGTCACAATCACTTTCATCGGCTGCCGTGGAATCAGTCCGTCGGGAATTCCCGGCGAGTCGCCCGCAATCAGTGGTTTTTCGGCATGGCATTCACACGGCGCGAACTAGGTTTTCGCGTCACTGAATTCGCATATCATCCGGAGCAACAACCGCATGTCCAGGCATGTACGCCTGAAGAAACTAATCAACTGGACGGTCCAAGGCCCGATTGTCACGAGGTTAATGGTCCATTTCCTCGCGTATAACACCGCAACATTGTTTTTGTTGCTGGTGGTCTACGGCGTCAAGAGTTCGCTCGCCGCGATCACAGATTCCCCGGCCATTACCCAACCTGTCACATTCTGGCAACAGGCAACTCCCGTCGTGATTTGCATGCTGGTGATGATGCCATTCATGGTCTGGGATCTGATGAAACTGACCAATCGTATTGCTGGCCCGCTGTATCGTTTTGAATGCCTATTGAAAGAATTTTCAAAAACAGGCAAGCTGAAACCGGCCATTCTGCGCCAAGGTGACCTGTTGACTGACTACCAGCATCAGTTCAACGGATTTATTGCCGCAATGCACGTGATGTACCCTGAACTTCGTCCGGGAGTTTCATCCCCGGCTGCGGAGTCTGCATCGACAACTGACGCTGCCGGGACTGTCGCATTTCGAAAGACTGTGTGATGCTGCGTCGCCTGCCGAAGTCAATTCAGAATACGACTTCCGGCTGCATGTTGTTGAAAACCAATCACTGTGACGGGGCTTGATCGCTCCGGATGCACTACGGTTTTCGTTGCGGCAAATGCAGAACGACTTTTTCGTGCATCGTGTAAAAACGCCAGTGTTGGCCGTCCGAAACTAACTGCCCACTGGATTTGTTTTCCGAGACAGGCCGCACCGGGCCTCGTGGATCTTTCGTCCATTGAATCAAATCCGGCGAAGTGGCGAGATACGTACACCAGGCTCGCGGTTTCTCCGGTGACCCGGTGCCATGGAGCACGGCGATGTAACGGTCTCCCACGCGAACTATCTGATTCATCGCGATCATCAGGGCATCGTACTTGTCCGGCCCGGGAAGAATTAACGGCTCGTCTGACACATTCGTCCAGACTTTCAGATCGGTGGATCGAGCCAGCCAGATTCCAGCATCGCGCCGTTCATAAAAAAGATTCCAGACTCCGTTTTCGTAGTATGCTGTCGGAGTGCCAAACGGTCCAGGAGAAATGGGCTCGCCATTCATTTTGCGAATATCCAGCGTGCCGATACGATTCCAGGATACGCCATCGACTGATTTCAAAAGTTGTGCCTGGTCTGCCACGCCTTCGGCAAACATGTAGTATATCCCGTCTTGCTTGACGACCATCATGTCTTCGACCCAACCCTCATTATAGATGGGTGTCTGCGATGATCGTTTCCATGTGATGCCATCGGAAGAGGTGGCGAGACCCAGGCTCATCATGGGCGGCTGAATCACTGGATCGTAGCCCGTGTACCAGAGCTTCCAGCCAGATTCGTCTTTCAGAATCCAGCCACGTTCACGAATTTTTGTGTCCCATTTTCCTTCGGCCCCACTGAAGGCCGGAGCACCGTCTGCGGGCTCAAACAAAGTGGCCGACAATTGAAGATCGTCCGCGCGCGCGATGGAACCGCCGCGCGGGAATTCCACCAGGCTCGCGAAGAAAAAGACTGAACTGGCGACGGCGAACCGAAGCCATGCATTACCGTGCCGCAAAATCATGCGACTGCTCCCGATTGGTCTGAGGCATTATTACTGGAGTCTCGTTCGAGCCGGCCGCGTAGATCGACACGACACACGACGACTCAGGAACAGTCCAAAAACAGAGTACGTCAGCCTTTCCAGGCTGACTTGCTCTTCTTTGTGTCAGGCTGGAAAGCCTGACGTACTTCCGGGACTGTTCCTACGCTCGGTGCTCCAGTTGGCCACAGTCTACGGGAAGATCAGGAAAAAGCCCACCATCGCGGCCGCCTGAACGAGGGCCGCTTCCTCATTGAATGGAATTTGATAGTGCTTCTTCGGTGCGCACTCGCCGGGCCGATAATAGCCCAGAGCATATTCACGCGAGTGAACCGGATGCAGCGTCATCTGGTATGGCAAACCAACCAATTGCGTTGCGAAGCGTCCAGCGGAAGCGAACGGCTGCACAACCGGATGATACGTGTGACCGTAGCGTTCCAGTGAAGGGTCTTCGAAATAAAGTGGATGGTAATACAGATTCGTTGGTGCCCACTGCAGGACGACTGGGCTGGCCTGACGCACCACGTATTGTCCCTGGTCCAGTTTTTCATGGAAGCCAGCCGGCAATTGTGATTCTTCTATGTTCCGCATGGCATAACTCAGCGTCGGGCGAATCTTACGAATGTCGGTCTTCAGTCGGTTCTTGCCGGGTTCCTCTGAATCCTTAACGTCGTTCGCGGCACTCGGCGGAGCTTGAGGCACGTCGTTTTGCGCCGAAGTTACTGCGATAGGTTTCTGGTCATAAACATCGACGTCGTAGTCGTGTTCTGGCGGCAACGAATGATTGGCAATGAACTCTCGGGCTGAATTTTTCAACTGACCAGGTTCAATTGTCACCATTTCGATGGTAGGTAGTCGGCGATTCCACCATACACCCACAGACTCCTGTTCGTATCGACACGCGCCGCCTGTGAGCACATCATCAACGTGAGTTGCGTATTCCTGTCCCCATGTTTCCGGAGGAGTGGGTAGCATTTCGCTGACGGGCGGCAGGACTTCCCCTGGCTCATCAACAAAAGTCTCGGATGATACTCTTGTGATCTTTTTTCCGCTGGCAGGCGTATCGATGGTATTTCCCCGCTCCATTTTGTGAGCTCTGGAAACCGGACGTACTGTTGTACTGCGAGTCATGCCTGCGCCGGGGCGAGAGTTCTTTCGCACAGGGCCAGTGATAGCAGCAGGAGCACCATCCAGAAGCGCCGCATGGTCTGCTTCTGGTGTTGACCCTGACGGAGCCTCATTCGGAAGCCGACCCATGGGAGCAGTCAGTGTGCCTTGGCCAGCAAAGTCATCCGCTGCCTGAAAGTCATCCGCCGCAGCCGAGTGGCCACTGGCAATGATTGCACACGTCGATAGCAATGCAATGATTGCGGGCGACGAATCGGACATCCATGCCCAATGGACGATCCGGCTAGTCCTTTGGAGCATGCTCCACAGAATAGTTTGGCGATTCTTGTGTGATAGCGATGTCATGTGGATGGTTCTCCCTAACCGAAGCCGCTGTGATCTGGATGAACCGGGCTTTCTCGCGCAGATCGCGAGTTGTCTGCACGCCGACATAACCCATGCCGGATCGCAAACCGCCAGTCATCTGATACATCAATGGCTGCAAGGCTCCTTTGTAAGAAACGCGACCTTCCACGCCCTCTGGAACCAGTTTGGACTGGTCGCCCGTCGGAGCATGGCCCTGCCGGTAACGTTCGCTGCTGCCCTTCATCATCGCTCCCAGAGATCCCATTCCTCGGTATCGCTTGAAGCTCCGACCCTGGTAAAGAATCATCTCACCAGGACTTTCATCGACCCCTGCCAACAGACCGCCGACCATCACGGTCCACGCTCCGGCAGCAATTGCCTTGGTAATATCTCCGCTGAATCGAATTCCTCCGTCAGCGATAATGGGTATATCGGTTCCCGCGAGGGCCTTCGCTGCATTCGCGATGGCAGATAATTGCGGAACACCGATACCTGAAATAATTCTGGTAGTACAAATTGAACCTGGACCGATTCCGACCTTCACGGCATCAGCACCAGCATCCGCCAGAGCCTTTGCGCCTTCGACCGTTGCCACGTTTCCGGCAATCACGTCAATCAGCAATTTCCGCTTGATGGCCGCAACAGTCTCAATCACATTCTTAGAATGTCCATGAGCACTATCGACGACCAAAACGTCAACACCTTTTTCAACCAATTGGGCCGCTCGTTCAAAATCAAAAACACCGATTGCCGCACCAACCCGCAAACGACCGCGCGAATCCTTCGACGCTCGCGGAAACTGCAGGTTTTTGTCAATGTCACGAATCGTGATCAGTCCCTTTAACTGATAATCATCGTCCACGAGAAGCAGTTTCTCGACCTTGTTTTCCAGGAGTATTCTTTCGGCGTCTTCCAGCTTGGTATTCTCTGGCGCGGTGACCAATCCCTCCTTGGTCATGATCTCAGAAACCGGCCGGTCTTTAGATTCCAGAAACCGCAAATCGCGACGTGTCAGAATGCCAACCAGTCGTCCATTGACCGTGATCGGAACGCCGCCAATGTTGCGCTCGTCCATCAGTCGCACGGCTTCTCCAGCGGGAGTTTCCGGTGGCAACGTCACTGGATCAACAATGACTCCGTGTTCGCTGCGTTTGACGCGATCAACCTGCATCGCCTGCTGTTCGATCGACATGTTCTTGTGAATAATGCCGATGCCACCCAACTGCGCCATCGCCACGGCCATGTCACTTTCCGTGACCGTGTCCATCGGACTACTGACGATCGGCATATTCAAAGGAATATTGCGAGTGAGGTTTGAACTGATATCCACTTCCGACGGAATGACTTCGCTGTATCCTGGCTCAAGCAGGACGTCATCAAATGTAAGTCCGTGGTAAGCGATGCGGTCCTGCATGGTAGAGTCTCCAGTGGTCAGTGGTCAGTTTGCAAATCAAAAATCTGAAATCAAAAATTTCAAACGTCCTCAGTTCCCTTTTTCACAATCGTCGCATGCACATGATTCGACAATCGAATCAATGTGGCGATATCCATCTGCTCGGCTCGATCGTCCGTCTTGTGTTCAAGTTCTGCGAGCAACCGATCAACGTCCTCTTTGTCCAGTTGCTTGCGATACATCCCGATCAGTACCGGACGAATCAACTTGCGTCGTTGCGAAAACGCACGCCGCAAAAAGTCCAGAAAGAACTTTCTGTCATTGATGCGAGCCGCAGCTTCCTTGTCACGCCAGATACTCACGATGGCAGAATCCACTTTGGGTCGCGGCCAGAACACTTTCGGCCCGAGCTTTCGCAGAATCCGAATGCTCGCCTGCGACTGAATCCACACCGACAGCGCGGAGTATCCGGGCGTGCCGTGTTCCGATGCCATCTTTTCGCCCAACTCCCACTGGATCGTACACACCATGCGTTCCCATGGCAGATCGGATGCTATCAGATTCGCAATCACCGGCGTCGCGACACTGTACGGAAGATTGGCCACCAGCTTCAGTTGACCATTCCGCAACGACGCCACATGG
Organism: Planctomycetaceae bacterium; assembly: GCA_041689695.1. GTDB lineage: Bacteria > Planctomycetota > Planctomycetia > Planctomycetales > Planctomycetaceae > SXXK01. Next base: position 8,052 of record JBDNFT010001238.1, read on the forward strand.
GCTCGAATCAAATCACAGATTTCCGGTGCCAGCGTGTTTTTGTTCTTCAGGATGTCCTGATTAATAAGCGTAACGTTGTTGTAGCCTTCAACGGCTTCTGCGGCCAGTTTCGACATGTTCTCATCGACATCGACCGAAATGACATGGCCGGCTTCTTCGGCCAGAAACGCCGTCATCCCGCCTGTTCCGGAACCAACTTCCAAAGCAACATCGTTTGGCCCAAGGTTCGCATGGCGTACGGCAAATTCGATCAGATTCACATCGATCAGAAAGTTCTGCCCCAGGTCACCGCGCGGGTTGAAGCCGTGCTGTGTAAACAGCTCCATCAACCACGATCGCGTTTGACGCTGAACATTTTTCATTGGGGCGGCGGACTTTCTGAATTCAGTTGCGTTCGCAAAGCGGCGATCGTCTGAGGGGACAATGAAATGGAACCATCGATCAGTCGGCGTTCCAGAAGCTGATCAACGTACTTGCCAAGAATGTCGTTTTCAATATTCACGACATCCCCGGCCGCCACTGATCCGAGCGTCGTGACTTGCAGCGTGTGAGGTATCAACGCGACCGAAAATCGATCGTCGGTGACATTCACAATGGTCAGGCTGATACCATCGATCGCAACAGAGCCTTTCGGCACCAGCAATCGATGCTGCGCAGCGGTCGGCGTGAACCACATATCGATCCAGTCGCCGTTGCGTAAAATCTCGCTGACCGTCGCAACGCCATCGACATGACCTTGAACGAAGTGGCCACCCAGCCGAGCATTTGCCGCGAGCGACCGTTCCAGATTGACACGACTGCCGACTTTGAAACGCCCAAGATTAGTCTTCGACAATGTTTCGTCGCCAGCTTCGAAGTCCAGTACATCGCCGCTGATGGCAACTACAGTG
>JBDNFT010001239.1:0-5654 GCA_041689695.1 Planctomycetaceae bacterium
CGACAAATGCCTCAAATGAACCGGGCTGCTTACCATCGACCTGTTTGATGATGTCTCCTGCCTGGAGTCCAGCATTCTGAGCTGGGCTGTTTCGCTGCACATCTTCGATGACAATCTGCGACTTTTCTTCACCCGAATGCGTTAAATGCACTCCGATCCATGCGCTGTCTCCTTTCGGCCGTTCTTTGGCTTCGCACGCCAGGACAACGGACTCAGTCAGTTCCTCTCCCTGTCGCCAGATTTTCACCTGGACCTGGTCTCCTGCCTTGTGTTCTTTGACGCAGGTGACTAGTGCCATCGGAGTATCTGTCTTTTTGTCATCGATTGACAAAATATAGTCGCCATGTTGAAGCCCAGCCTCGTCCGCAGGCCCGCCCCGCATGGTGCCCAAAACGCAGACACCCTTTCCTGGACATGAACCAGCAATCACGCCGAGTTCAGGACATTCGTCATCCAAACAGGCATCACTCTGATTGTTGCTGCCTTTCGATTCTTTGTTCGTTGCCTTGTTGTTTTCGGAGTCATTGTTTTCGACTTCATCCCGCTGTTCCGATGGATTTGTCTGCGCAAGAGTTTGATCTGCAGCGAACCCCGTCAGTAAACAAAATGTGCCGACCGCAATCAGCGTTCGCCTTCCCTTTGTTTGCCTCAGTTTGAACATCATCGTTTCAATCTCCATTCTTCACGTGAGCTAGTGGACGGGTCAAATCCGCTCTGACCCTAAGTGACCGCGATGAAGCTGCAAATGATATGCCGGACAGTCGGATCGACCGATAGAGTATAGAAAACAGAAGTCATTGATCGCTTACTCCGTGACGTGACATTCATTGAAGTTGAATCGATTGGTCGCCGACCAGTCAGCGCTGTCGATGAGCAACCAGTGTCGTGAACCAAACGGTGCCGTAGTCGCAATTCACTGGCTCACAACCATTCAAAGGAATCGACTCGTGCCAACAGGAGGTTGTTTTTCATTTCACAACGGACACGATCAAGTACTTCGATCAGTCGAAAATCCCCCAGTCGCGTGTTTGGATTGACACGGTAAAAACAGGCACCTCCACTCGGCAACCGGCCCCTGACCGCGGATGACGGGCTCGATGGCCTATGTGCCTCGACGCGGTTTCATTCTGACATCACGATGTTTGAAACGTTGCGTGTGGCCTCTTTCACGGGTTGTCAGACTGAATTTTGGGGCGACAATCGTACCCCAGTTGCCGCGCTTCGTGACAATTTGTCGCAGTGGCCCGGCAGACGGGTCAGCAATGAGATCGCAGCAGTTGACGGGCAACTCTCGATTGGTGTCACAAATTAAGGTCGCCTCGTCCTGCAATTCGGTCCTGCCTGATCTTCAGTTTGTTGACAACCCGTGTTGCTCCTCCTTCGATCGCGTTTTCATAGGCGCGCAGTCGTTCCTTCCAGGAATCTACTTCGCCGGTCAGCGTGCGATCTTTGGAAGTGTGTATCGACCGTTCCATTGAGATCCTCGACGCCATGGTTCATTTCAATGCTGGCGTCGCAGGTTTCGACGTAAGGGTCTCGCGCGATTGCATCTTCGATGGCCTTTTTGATCTTCCGGTCAGTGAGATCGTTATTTGAACGAACTTTCAGACGATTATTAACATGCAGGACGCCGTAGGTATTTCGGGCATCATGAACCGCCGCCCGCTGGGCCGGCAGGTTGTTGACTGTGCCGCGCAGGGTTGCGATGCCACCCGCGACATACACGTCAATACTGAACATGTTTACACGAGCATCGTTAAAAAGAATATCTTCGATTGCGGCCTTTGTATCAACATCGGCTTCAATTCAAATCCCCACCGTTTCCATGTACGACCACTGTCGTTGTTTCCAGGTTTCCAACCTCCTGATGGCGACGCTGGAGCTTACCTGCCTGTCTAAAGCGTGCGAAGGGACCAGGTTTGTTCGGCAGCAACAGTCTGTTCCAGTTCAAGCAGGCTGGAAAACAGTTGCTGGACGCGTGGTGCCGTTACTTCGCCAGCCAACACTGTGTAGAGACCGATTAAGGCGTTGTGAAAATTCATTGCCATCTCAGCAATCTCATCAATCGTTATCTCCGAAGTGATGTGGATCGCATCGAGCTGTTGTTTGATTGCTTCATCCGGCACAAATTGGACCCATGTGTCGAGCACAGAATCCGCTCCGTCTTTTTCATACTCCGCGAGGGTCAACTGCCAACGTTGCTCACGTTGACGCATAGCATCGACAATTTCATCAGCGTCTTCGGCCTTCATATGCTGCAATGCGTCTGCTAATGCGTCGCGAAACCTCCGATGGCAATCTCGAACTCCATCAAGAATATCCCGCACTTGTTTGTAATTCATAGTCTGACACCAGCTTTCATTTTCAGATACGAACGCAATCTGCATGGAATTGATTGGCGAATCAGCGAAAGGTTTTCTCGCCGCAGTATTGAGTTCCGACGAAAGTGCGCGGCAACCCACACGAAGACTCAACCAGCAGATTCCGTGCCGATGTGCGTCATAAGTAGGTTGAAAGGCGAAGAGTCGTTGGTGAGAGTGTGCAGGCTGGCCGGCAATCTGGCTTGCCGGTCATGGCCGATCTGTGAATCTCGCAGACTATGAAACTTAGCACGCATCCAGCAAATGGATCACGGAAGCCCTGCCGGACGTCATCGCCCTACTGAACATGGTCGGTCGCGACGCCGCCGAGTGGTGCGGCTGGTGATGGCCGCGTGAGGCCTGGAGTTCTCTCTATTCTCTACTGGGCGAATTCGTCGCAACAAAACGAGCCACCCAATTCCCGGTCTCAATTCAAATCTTGCGTTCCAGCCGGAGAAGCCGGCACGGGGCGTCAGTGAATGCAAAACCACGACCTTTGCGCAGCCGAGACACGCCCTACTCAAATTCAAGCTCTACGTCGTGTGGCTGACCATCGTCGTCGAGTACCAATTCATTGACGGGAAGGGTGCCGTCTGTTGTCGTTCGCCGTTTCACATGCACATTCCAGGTCGTTGAGTTTCTGCGGTAGGTGAAGCGGAATTCCTGCCAGTCGTCTGGCACAACGGGATGAACCAGGAGTTTGTCTTTTGTGACCTGCATGCCGAGGATGTTTTCGATGGCGACGCGATACATCCAGGCCGCCGAGCCTGTATACCACGTCCATCCGCCTCGTCCTTTGTGCTGTTCGTTGAAATAGACGTCGGCCGCAACGACATACGGTTCAACCTTGTACCGATGTGCGAGTTCTTCGGTATCGCTGTGTCGGATTGGATTCAGAAGATCGAAGAGGCTCACGGCGAGATTGCCGTCTCCAAGTTCCGCAGCAGCTTGAACCATCCACAGTGCGGCGTGAGTGTACTGGCCTCCGTTTTCTCGAACGCCCGGCAGATAGCCCTTGATGTAGCCGGGTTCCAGCTTTGTCTTATCAAATGCCGGAGTGAATAAGCAGATCATCGCAGATTCGTAGTCAACCAATTGATCCATCGCCGCCTGAAATGCTTCCCGTGCTCGATCGGCCGGCGCGCCAGCGATGACTGCCCAGGACTGCGGCAACGAATCGATTTTGCATTCGTCATTTTGCTGAGAACCCAGAGGCGTGCCATCGTCAAAAAATGCACGACGATACCAATGACCGTCCCACGCATGTTCTTCCACGGCCACACGCAACTTCGCGGATTGAGCCTCCAACTCTTCCGCTCCCGACGCATTCAATTCATGAAGAAGTTTTGCGAAGCGTTCGAAAATCACGATCTGGAACCACGCAAGCCACACGCTTTCCCCTTCACCACCTTCGCCGACGCGGCTCATTCCATCGTTCCAGTCTCCGCAACCCATCAATGGCAGGCCGTGGCGACCGTATTGCATGGCATGTTGAAACGTGCGACGACAGTGTTCCAGCAGCGTGGCAGATTCTGACGAAACGGTCGGTTCTTCATATCGCTCGTGCTCGTCCGGACGCAGTGGCGAAGACTGCAGGAAAGACGTCGTTTCATGCAGTATGCTTCGGTCTCCGGTCACTGCGAGATATTGCAAAACGGCATACGGCAAAAACAGAAAGTCATCGGAAAACCGCGTGCGTGTTCCCTGCCCCATCGGCGGGTGCCACCAGTGCTGCACATCGCCTTCGATATATTGCCGAGACGACGCTCGCAGAATATGTTCTCGGGCCAGGTCCGGGCGGCTGTAAAGCAAAGCCAGCACATCCTGAAGCTGATCGCGAAAACCGTAGGCACCTCCCGATTGATAAAATGCCGACGCCCCCAATAGCGGCAACTCAGGACTTGGTAGACCAGCCAGCGATTGACCATCAAGTCCATTGCTCGATTGGGAGTTTGGATCGTCAAAGCGGAAAGGGTCTCATTCCAGGCTTCGATGGATTCCGTGATTTCAGCCGTCGCCGTTGCTGCGTCAGCGGTGGCGCGCAGCACATCAGCCAAATCATCTGCGTCGCCGGTCGTTCCCAGCAGGAACAGCAATTCTTCCGTCTGCTGCGGTGGGATGTGAATCTCCCCCTGAACTGCCAGACAGGGATCCAGTCCCGCGCCAACACGTCGGTTAAGAGGTTGATGAAGACCTGCCGGATCGTGGTGGGAGCCATCGCGCCCCAAAAAGCTGCGGCGATCGCCGGTCCACGACAGCAATTTACCGCCGCGCACAGTGAGAAACATTCGCAGATCCGCATACTGAGGGTGATACCTGTTGCGCATCAGGATCGACGATGTGGATTCATCAAATTCGGACACCTGATGCAATATCGTCGCATCACGACTGACACCGAGAACCGTTTCTGCAAAGTAAGTGGCTTGCAAGTGTCGTGACCGTGCGCCTCGATTGTGCAATCGGACGCGAATGTATTTGATCGGTTGAGTCTTGTGGATCGCCACAAGAATCTCTGATTCGATTTCGTCTTTTGTGACAGTGAATCGCGAATACCCCTGCCCGTGAGTCGCGGTGCGAGTCAACGTATCTGACGGGAAGGAAAGCGGCGTCCAGATTTCATCAGAGTCCGCATCACGAAAATACAGAATCTCAGACGGGCTGTCCGTCACAGGATCGTTGCACCAGTCCGTGAATTTGTTTTCGCGGCTATTGCCAAACCATGAGTAGCCACCGCCGGATTCCGTGATCAGGCAGCCGAACTGCGGATTAGCAATGACATTTGACCACGGTAAAGGAGTCGGTCGATTCGGCAGCAGCCGCATTTCGTAGGTCTGCCCATCTTCGGCAAAGTGTCCGAATCCGTTGTCGAACTCGGTCGTCGAATTTACCGCCGCCGAAGTAGAGTCACTAACCTTGTCGCTCCGTTTATCAGCCGCAGTCAGCAAAGTTCTGTGGAATCCACGGACGGTGCGCTGCGAAGTTCCGTCAGTCACCTTGAGTAACTTTTTGTCGTTCGCCTTTTCAAGCTGCTGGGCCAGCGAACCGTCAGCCGCACGCAGCACGACCGTGGCGACAGTATCGAGCAACGTATGATCTTCAGCCGTCAGTTGTGAACCGCGCAACAGAAAGACTCTTTCGGCGGGCTTTTCGGCAATGCGACGTTCGTCAATGATCGACTGTAACTGTTCCTGAAGCGCGTCGAAGTAACTGCCGGGGAAGTCATTGCATATAACGAGGTCCGACACAAATCCTCGCGACAGCAAAAAAAAGTGTGCAGAGACAACCTCCCGAAAG
>JBDNFT010001240.1:0-3845 GCA_041689695.1 Planctomycetaceae bacterium
ACACATAAAACGGTCGCGTTTGAACACGTTGCGTCGGCTGAACGCGACAATCTTCACAGGAAGTCGGTCGTAGCGCGTCAGCGTGATGACTTCGGGAACTTTCAGCGTCAGCCACTGTGTACGAATAACGGGATCTCCATCAGCCGGACGAATCCTGGCCCAATCTTCCCAGCCATAAATCTGGAAGTTGGAGGGATCAACGATCCGAGCGGATTCGTTCCACACTTTAATCAACGAACGCGCCACCGTGGAAACTGCAATGGGTTGCCAGTTGCGATTCAGCACCAAAGTGGGACGTTCCAGAACAGAACTGGACATCGCAGTCACCTGCCGTTTCCGAGCCTATCCAAAGAAAATACGAGTTTGCTGGTCCATCAGCTTGAAGGCTCAGCTACGCGAGTGAAGCATAGGCATGCAAGGGGGGGGCTGGCCAATGACAATATAGATTTTTCACAATACCAGGGATAAACTGCGCAATAGTCTGATTCCGAGCTGCGTGAATTTGATTTGACAATTGCGGCCGAAGGCGTTTCCATACGGGCACAAATCATACACCTCAAACAAATCGCGGATCATAAAATGACAGACTATCCCAATGATGATGACGGCAATGTGTTGGCGGATCTTGCGGCACAAGGCATCGACATGACACAGCCGCTCGACATTGAGTTCCCTGTTTCCGCACCGGATGAAGCAGCGGCCAATGCGATTGACAAAGTGTTGACAGACGCTGGCTACGAATGCCTTGTCGAATACGACGAAGGCGAACTGGATGAAGATGACGAGACCGATGAGGACGATGAAGAGTTCGGCCCGATGTGGACGGTCTACGCAAACGTCGAGATGATTCCTGTTTATAACGAAATCATTCGAATTCAGGCAGACCTCGACCGCCTCTCCGGCCCGCTGGGAGGCATTTGTGACGGCTGGGGTGTCACGCTCGAAGGCGATACTGAAGAAGATCTAGACGACTGATTGAACTATGGGGTACAGTGTTGCAAGAGCTTTTCACTTGTTGATGGATTGACGCAAAACCGGGTCATCGATCGTGTCGCGTTGCTCACACAGCTCGATAGTTTGAAGAAGCAAATTGATCGCAATCGATTGTTCGATCAAATGGATGCGGTGGATCATCAGGCGATGGATCTGGTGCTCTCTGGTCGAGTTCGCAAGGCGTTTGATGTTTCCGAAGAAGATCCGGCTTTGCGTGAACGCTACGGCAAAGGCTGGGGCGAGCAGGCTCTGTTGGCGCGCCGACTGATCCAGGCTGGTGTGCGTTATGTGTCACTCAACACGGGCTACTTCGACGACCATTCCAATATCGCACCGGCGCTAAAAAAGAAACTTCCGCAGCATGACAAGTGTGTCGGCGTACTGATTCAGGATCTTGCTGACCGAGGCATGCTGGACGATACTCTGGTCGTCGTTGCCGGAGAATTCGGACATACGCCGCGCATCAACGACAACGGAGGTCGCGACCACTGGCCTGAGGCGTAAAGTATTCTGCTGGCAGGCGGCGGTTATCGTCACGGTCAGGTCATCGGCAGCACTAATGATAAGGCCGAGTGTCCTGCATGCCGCAAGATCGGTGTCGAGGATTTCTGTGCGATCGTTTATCACGCGATGGGTCTGAGGGTTGATGATTCCATCATGGATCTCTCCGGCCGCCCGCCACATCTGGTGCCACGCGGTGAAGTGCCCTCGGAATTTCTGTAGGCGTGCAGTTGCGGATACTTGCTAAAGCCTGGCAAACAGTTCCTGCAAAAGAGCGATGTCGATGGGCTTGACCATGTGTTCATCGAAGCCAGATTCAAGGGCTTTGTCGCGATCGGCCGATTGACCAAAGCCGGTGATAGCCACCAGCCAAATTCCGGAACAGTCAGGACGGTGTCGAATTCGGCGAGCCAACTCATACCCTGTCATCCCAGGCATTGCGATGTCGGAGAACACTACGTCTGGACGAAATGTGTCCAGCTTTTGAAGTGCCAACGTGCCGTCTTCTGCAAACTCAACTTCATGGCCCAGCTTTGTCAGCAGGCGTGACATCATGATTCGCAACGCACGCATGTCCTCGACGACGAGAACTTTGAATGAACGTGACTTTGTGACAGTGGTCTGCACGGTTGATGCTGCGACAGGCAAGGCGGGAGCTTCGATGGCCGGAAGTCGCACGGTAAAGACACTTCCCTTTCCAACACCATCGCTCTGTGCGACGATAGTTCCTGCGTGCAATTCGACAAGTGTTTTCACCAGCGTCAGACCAATGCCAAGACCCGCGCTTCCGCGTTCAAGTGTGTCCTCCACTTGAGCGAACATCTGGAAAATGCTTTGCAGCAATTCTGGGGCAATGCCAATCCCGTTATCACGCACGCTGATGACTGCAACCTGATTTTCCACCGTCGCTGTCAGTACAATGCGGCATCCGGCATTGCTGTATTTCGCAGAATTGTTCAGCAGATTTGAAATCACCTGTGTCAATCGGGACGGGTCTCCACTGACGTAAATCGAAACACCTTTGGGTGAATCGATCGTCAGATGTTGTCCGCTCTCCGCAATAAAAGTCGCCGACGCCTCAACAGCCGCCGCGATCACAGCCGAAAGATCAACAGCCTCGTTTCGCAGCGAAATCTTGCCGCGACTGATTCGGGAAACATCCAGCAAATCGTCGATCAACCGAACAAGCTGCTCCACCTGTCTACCCATCATCAGACGCAATTCATTCATTTCCGGATCGAGTTTCGACAATCCCATCAACTGCACCGCGTTCTTGATCGGTGCCAGCGGATTGCGAAGTTCGTGAGCCAGCGTCGCAAGGAATTCGTCTTTGCGACGATCAACTTCCGATAAGCGTGTCGCCAGTTCCGAAAGTCTATCGTGAGACTCTTTGAAAGATGTCAGGTCACGCATGACTTTGCTGTAACCGATGAGATGATCATGCTGGTCTCGAATCGACGTTGTGATTCCAGAGGCCCAGAACGTTGCGCCACCTTTCCGCATCATCCAGCGATCGTCACTGGCACGTTGAACCAAAGCGGCCAGTGAAAATTCGGTTTCCGGAATTCCGACAGCCTGGTCTTCGGGAGTAAAGATGAGTTTTCGAATGTCGTGCCCGACAAATTCTGCTTCATCGAAACCCAGAACCTGCTTGACGCCCTGATTCCAGCTTGTCGCTTTGCAGTCGGCATCCATTGTGAAGATCGCGTAATCTTTGATCTGTTCCAGAAACCAACGCATGTGCTGGTTCTGACGACGACTCTCTTCTTCAAGGACTCGTTCTTCCGTCACATCGGAAATGACCAGCAACACTGCCTCATTTCGATCACTCCCCGCAGCAAATCGACTGGCCGTAAGTCGCAACGACTTTCTGCCGACTCGGTTGAGTTGCCGTTCAATTTCAATGTGGTCAGCCGGACCAGTTGTGTTCAATGCGCCGTCGAGAAGTTCTCGAATTTCCGGTACGTTCCATTGACCTTCATCGATCTGGTAAATGGAACGCCCCATCACGCGATCGTCCGTAATCTGGAACGTCGTGGAAAACGCACGATTGACGTGCAGCACCTGCATGTCGCGATCCAGGACCACGACGAGTTCGCCAAGTGTATCGACGATGCTGCGAGTGAATTCAGCAGCCCCATAGAGTCGGCGTTCTTCATTACGCCGCTGCGTCACATCGTGAAACACCAGCACCACGCCAGTGACACTTCCTTCTGCATCGCGAATAGGCGACGCACTGTCATCAATCGGAACATCACACCCCTGCCGGGAGATCAGCACCGTGTGACGCGTGAGACTTGAAATATTGCCATCTCGAAGGGCGACCGCCGCCGAGCTTTCAATGAGCTCGC
>JBDNFT010001241.1:0-5851 GCA_041689695.1 Planctomycetaceae bacterium
AGTTCTCTTCGATGCGAGGACAGCTGGCCAGGAGCTGTCGTCTGACTCAAAGATAACGTGTTATCGGATTGTGCAGGAGGCGATAACCAATATCCAGCGTCATGCACAGGCGGAACACGCCTGGATTACCTACGACGAATCCGATGTCGGCGTGACGTTATCCGTTCGGGATGATGGTCGTGGATTCGATGTCATCGCAAGCGAACAACGTATTTCTCGCGGACACTGCCTTGGACTGCTGGGAATTCGCGAACGAGTGGAACTCCTGGATGGAAAATGTGAAATCAGGTCCGAATCCGGTGTGGGAACCACGATTCATGTTTTTCTCCCATCGCAGTTGAATGCATCGGAAAGTTGAGAGGCGAGATGAAACCAATTCGAGTTCTGCTGGCAGACGATCATGGTTTGGTCCGTGCGGGGATTCGGGCTCTGCTCAACCAGATGCCCGAAGTCACCATTGTTGCCGAGGCGAGCAACGGCCGGGAGGCGGTCCACCTCGTTGATGTGCATCGTCCACACATTGTCCTGATGGACATTATGATGCCCGAAATGAACGGTCTGGACGCCACAGCTCGAATCGTGGCGACGTTTCCCGAGGTTCGTGTGGTGATCCTTTCCATGAATGCCACGGAGCAGTATGTCATGCAGGCTCTGCAGGCTGGTGCTTCCGGTTATGTTATGAAGGATGTCAGTCCGCAGGAGCTCTTGGAGTCCCTGGAAGTCGTGTCGCGCGGTGATGTGTTCCTGAGCCCGATTGTCTCGAGGCTGGTCGCATCAGGGCTCAAGAACCGAAACAATGTTGGAGCGGATCCAGCGGAACGGCTTTCTACTCGACAGCGAGAAGTGCTGCAGCTTCTCGCCGAGGGTTGCACAACCAAAGAAATTGCTTTGAAGCTGGATATCAGTCCAAAAACAGTTGAGCACTACCGCACGACACTCATGAACTCCTTAGATATTCACAACGTTGCAGGATTAGTCCGCTACGCAATTCGCGTGGGACTCGTAAGCCCTGATGCTTGACGGCCACAGCGACACGGGTCTTCGCAATGATTGCCGGATAACGCTGCGGCGTAACGTTACGAGCAATTGAACGACTGCATGTTCGTCGCAGCTCAGGTGTTTGACGGATGCTTTCTTCCGAAAACCCCGGCTCCAAAGTGCATTTCTGAGAAGCATTGAGCATCGATATTCCTTTCGAGCAGTGTTGTCGTGTGGTCGATAAAAGCTGTTGACCCATTTGCCTTGCACCGGCTTCACGCACATCAAAAAACAAGACCTTTCTCAAATCGTCTGCTGAGAGGTGCAGCACACGGCAGATTCATTGTCCGGCGGAAATACAACGCTCTGATCTCGCCCAAAATAGAAAGATCCAAGACATGTTCAAGTTCGCGTGCATCTTTCTGGCTGGGGAGGCCAGTCGCAAGAATCGCGAATTGAGAATAATGCTGGAGGTTCAGGGCCGACTGAACGTCGTCAAGGAGGCGGTGGAACCGACCGTAAGTGACGCGATTGTAAAACCGGTTAAGGGGGTTGTAATGGTGGAAGAGGCGGGAAAGAAGGCTGCAAGTCATGCCGCGCGTCTGGCAGAGATTCTCCAACGCATCAGCAGCGCTGTGATCCTGACTGATGCGGAAGGAAAGATTGAGTGGATTAATAAAGGATTCACACTGCTCTGCGGCTACACACTCCAAGAGGTGGTTGGTAAGAAGCCGGGACAGATACTTCAAGGTCCAAAAACCAACGTCGCTACGGTCGCTCGTATGCGTGACGCAATACGGCGAGGGGAGGGGGTCACGGTCGAAGTCGTGAATTACGCCAAGGACAATCGGGAGTATGTGGTGAGGATTGAGATCACGCCGCTCCGAGATACGAGCAGCGCAGTTACCGGATTCATCGCGATCGAGAACGATATCACCCTGCAAAAGCGGACAGAAGAATCAATTCTGCGATCCGAGGCGAAATTCCGGACGCTCTTTGATTCGAGCACTGACGCGGTCATGCTACTCGATGAGGCAGGATTCTTCGACTGCAATACGGCAACACTTCAAATCATGGGTAGCGGCAGTCGAGAAGACTTCTGCTCGAAACATCCCTCCAACTATTCTCCGCCTGAACAGCCATGTGGTACAGACTCATTTACGCTTGCTCAGGAGAAGATCGCTGCAGCAATGACCACGGGGAGCCAGCGTTTCGAATGGATGCATCAACGAGCTGACACCGGCGCGACGTTTCCGGCGGAAGTGTTGCTCAGCGGCATGCAACTGGATGGACGGCCAGTCATTCAGGCGGTGGTTCGCGACATTAGCGACCGCAGACGGTCCGAAGAGGCGTTGGCGACGGCGATGGCAGCAGCGGAGACGGCCTTGCGTGAGAGTGAGGCCCTCTATATTTACGCTCGACAAACACGCGATCGTGTCAGTGACCGACGTCAGGGGCCGTATCATCCAGACCAACGCGCGGTTCTGCCAGTTCAGTGGTTACTCGCCTGAAGAATTACTCGGGAAGGACCATCGGATAGTCAACTCCGGTGAACATCCGAAAGAGTTCTGGCAGCAAATGTGGAAGACGATAGAAAGCGGCAACGCATGGCGTGGCGAGGTCTGCAACCGGGCGAAAGACGGAACGCAGTATTGGGTGGACAGCACCATTGCTCCTTTCATGGATTCTCATGGGAACATCCAGAAGTATGTTTCTATCCGGTTCGATATCACCGCCCAGAAAGCAGCCGAAGCCGAGTTGCAGCGGACGACCGCCTTACTTGAAGAAGCACAAAACGTGGCGAAGATGGGAAATTGGTTTATGGATCTGCCCTCCGGGAGAGTCACCTGGTCGAAGCAGTTATTCACCTTGTTCGCTCGCTGCGAAGCCGAAGGCCCTCCTGACTACCCCGTTGTCATCAACGACCTGATCGACACAGATCACGCACGCCAGAGCCAGGCTATCGCTCGCTGTGTTCGCGACGGAATCCCCTATGACCTGACCCTGCAGACGAGAGAGAAAAATCCTGCCGTGCGTTTCGTCCACAGTGCCGGGCATCCACGGCGCGATCGGCATGGCAACATCATCGCCGTCCTGGGCACGGTGATTGACTGCACAACCGAGATCGAACGAGAGAATACGCTCCTTGCTGCCCAGCGTCTCGCGGAATCAGCCAGTCAGACGAAGAGTGAATTTCTGGCCAATATGAGCCATGAAATTCGCACGCCGCTCACAGCCATACTTGGGTACTGCGACGTCCTTAGCGATGAGGGAATCCTTGAACTGGCTTCTTCGCAACGGATACAGACAATTAACACGATTCGCCGCGCGGGCGAGCACCTGTTGACGGTCATCAACGACATTCTGGATCTTTCGAAGATCGAAGCCGGCAAACTCGTTACAGAAGAGATTGAGACGCCGCTGCCGCAATTGCTGCTGGAAGTCGACAGTCTCATGCGGCCGCGAACGTCGCATAAACGTGTTAAACTGCGAACAGTCCTGGAGACGGCGGTGCCGGACCGGATTACGAGCGACCCGACGCGTCTTCGACAGATTCTGATGAACCTTGTTGGCAACGCCGCAAAATTCACTCAGGAGGGACATGTCGATGTGCGGGTACGCGTGAACCGATCCGGCGGGAAAAACAAACTCCGCGTGGAAGTGGAAGACACTGGTCCAGGGATGACCGCCGAACAGGCCGTTTCGCTTTTTCGACCTTTCACTCAGGCGGATGCGTCGGTGACTCGCCGACATGGCGGAACAGGCTTGGGGTTGACCATCAGCCGACGCCTGGCACGGATGATGGGTGGAGATGTTCGACTCGAAAGTACTGAGCTAAACAAGGGGTCAATGTTCGTACTTGAGTTGCCGCTGGTTGAGTTGCCAGGCTGCGAATATGTAGTCGATCTCAGCGAATGCTCGTTGGACAGAAATGAAGCCCTGCCTGAAATCGTAAACCCGCTGACTGGCCGCATTCTGCTGGCTGAGGATGGCGAGGATAACCAACAACTGATTTCGTACTTCCTGATCGCTGCCGGAGCACAAGTTCAGATTGCCCAGAATGGTAAGATCGCGATTGAAATGCTGGAAACCGCAGCAATGACAGGCTGTCCCTTCGATTTGCTGCTCAGCGACATGCAGATGCCAGAGATGGATGGATACACGCTCGCCAGGACACTGCGTGCAGATGGCAACGGAATTCCCATCGTCGCACTGACGGCTCATGCCATGGCAGAGGATCGCAGAAAGTGCCTCGACGCTGGCTGCAATGACTATGCCACCAAGCCGATCAACAAGGCCGCGCTTATCTCAACCTGCAGGCAATGGATGAAGAACAACGGTGGTGATTTCGCCCCGCCGAATGAAAAACTGTCGTCGACGAAAATACCCGTCGACTCTCAGTTCGTATCCACCGAGATTCTTTTAAGCGAGTTAGCGGATGATCCGGACATGGGCCCCCTGGTCAGCAGGTTTGTGGGCAAACTGGGGCCGAAGGTCACGCTGATGAGGGAATATCTGTCCAATGATCAGCTGGACCAACTTGGCGGAATTGCTCATCAACTCAAGGGTGCGGGAGGCGGTTACGGATTCCCCTCTCTCAGCGAATCTGCACGCCAACTGGAAGAGTATGCCAAAACTGACACAGATCTGGCAAAGATTCAAAGCGCCGTCAATGAACTCGCCACCATTTGCGAGCGTGCCATCGCCGGTGGCATCCGTTCTGGCAGACCGTCTGCCGACACCCCAACCGTGGAACAGAAATCATGAAACCCACCACTCAGGCAGATGAACGATTTCGGATCCTTCTGGTCGACGATGATCCTGATATTCATGACCTCATCGCCAGCATACTCTTATTGCAGAACATCGAAGTCATTGCTGTCTTCGACGGTGAACTGGCGGTCGAAGTCGCATTGCGAGAACACCCCGACCTGATTCTGCTGGATTATGAGTTGCCGTCTACGAACGGCCTTCAGGTACTAGCGAGACTTCGAACCTGTGCCGCTTTGGACTCGATTCCCGTAGTGTTTATTACGGGAAACGACAGCCACGCGATTCTCACCGCGTGCTTTCAGGCCGGCGCGGCGGACTACATCCGCAAACCATTCTGCGCTGCGGAACTGCTCGCCCGCATCCTTTCTCTGCTTGACCGAAAGCAAATGCTCTTTCAGCTGCGAAGACTTGCTTATCGCGACACGCTCACTGGGTTGTACAATCGCCGTTCGATTCACCAGCGGATTCAGGAAACGATCGATCGAGTTCCGAGCAGCAATTATGCATTGCTGTCTCTGGACTTTGATCGTTTCAAACTGGTTAACGACACCCTTGGCCACGATGTCGGCGACCAGTTGCTCCAACAGATCTCGTACCGTCTGCGCGGAGAGCTGCGGAGTGGAGATGGTATTTCCCATATTTCTGATCAGCGCACGACTGCTCGCCTGGGAGGCGACGAGTTCGCAATCCTGCTCGAAAATCTGTCGGCTCCGGATGATGCTCTGATCGTCGCAGATCGGTTGCTGACGACGCTCGCTGAGCCGTATGGTCTGGCGGGGTATCAGGTGTATTGCACGGCGAGCATTGGTGTGGTGACCAGTGCCCAATCTCACGCCACGGCCGAAGAAACCCTGCGCGATGCGGACGCAGCGATGTACGAAGCTAAGGCCGCAGGTAAAGGGCGGTATGTCCTGTTCGACAGGGCGATGCATACCGCAGCCAAGCACCGCCTCCGGACGGACTCCGAATTGCGAGTCGCGATTGCCAACGAACAACTGTTTCTCATGTATCAACCCATTGTCTCGCTGGAAACGGGGCGTGCCACAGGCTTCGAGGCACTCGTTCGTTGGAATCACCCGGAACGGGGTCTGATTATGCC
>JBDNFT010001242.1:0-2428 GCA_041689695.1 Planctomycetaceae bacterium
GCGCCATTGTTTGGGCGATTTGCTGCGTAGTCTGCAACATTTCCTTCACCCCCGGCAGCCTGCGCGGTCATTTGCCTGCCGCGTGGAGGAAGTGGCCATGGACTCCAGAATTTCGTCGAATCACCTGCCGGTACTGATGGGTCAGTTCCGGGCAGCCCAACAGGAACCGTTGGCAATGTGCCGGGATTCGGTGTGGGAACGTAAGGAGGAATTGGTCTTGTTCCCGGCGATGGGTTCAACACAACGGGCACGCCAGGCCCACCGGGAAATCGTGGATAACCGACAGGATAGGGGTACGGGTTGTAGCCTCCGATCGGCTGACCAGGATAGCGATTTGGAATCGTTCCAGTTCCGCCCAGCGGTATGCACCCGAGGAATTGGGCGGATGCACAGAACCATCCCAACCCCACTATGAAGTGTGGAAGTGAAATTTTCATGATGGTCGAGACAGGAAGAAAGAGGATGTCGAAATCTGAAATCGATTCGCACGTTTATGGCCGCTGCCAGGATGTCGCGAGTCGTTTGAGATTCAGATGACAACGAGGAGATTTTTTTGCGTGCAGCAGGGGTGGCCTTGAGAATAACTGGCTGTTGCTGCCACATGCACGAGAGGACCGGCAATGTATGCAGTTTTGCAATTTAGAAAAAGGCCAATTTTGCGTGTCAGGAGAATGATCTTGTACGCAATCGGCAATTTCCGCTAGTCTCCAGGGTATGGCGATGTGATCGTGATAACACCTCAATTCGCATCTTCGAAGGCACAAACGTACCGAAGATCGGGCGGATTCAATCAATCCAATCCCGTTCATGAAGACTCCGTTTCTGAAGAGCGATTGATGCAATGAGACTGTCGAGCCACTCCATGAAAATAAAAATTCATCGTGTCCTGATTGTGATCTGTGTCGTACTTGTTTGTACGTGTCAGACTGGCTATGCAGAAAGGTTTCGACTGCGTGCGAAGTGCGCCCCGGAGAGGCGGCTATCTGCGGAGCTTGTTCTGGTTCGTCACGCGAAATCCCACTACATAGGGATTTGTCGTGATGGGCGAGCGATCTATGAGGTTGCGGACGAACATGTAAAAAAGATGCGTACAATGGCCGCCGGTGTCGAAGCCGAGGCGTTGAACATCGAGGAGCGATCAACTCGACTTCTCATCAGTTATGCGGATGAAGATCACAAACCTTCCAATGACACACTCAAGGCTGCTGGTTTGCAGATGATTCAGGACTACGAAAATGGTTCGTTCCTGATTGTTGAACCCATTGCTGCCGTGACGTCAGGCACTGTCGATGTTCTCATGGCCGACAGTGCCGTGGCTTATGTTGCTCCCGATTACATGATGTCCATTCCAGCGGTGGAAATCTCCGGGGAGGTTCGTCCAACTGCGGAAGACACCGCCACCAATGATCCGTTTCTTAACAAACTGTGGGGCATGACAAACAGCGGTGCCGCCAAAGCCTGGCCTTACATTCATGATTCAGAAAAAGTCATCGTGGCTGTCATTGATACGGGCGTCGATTACACGCATCCGGATCTGAAAGCCAACATGTGGTCCCGAAACGGAAGGTTTGGATACGATTTTTATGAAAACGACAATGATCCGTTAGATCAACAAAATCACGGGACTCACGTCGCCGGCACAATTGGTGCCGTTGGAAATAACGGAGTGGGTGTCACCGGTGTGAACTGGAAAACCCAGATCATGGCGATGCGTTTCCTGGGACCCGATGGTGCCGGGGCCACTTCTGACGCCGTAAAATGTATTGACTGGGCCGTTGAGAACGGGGCTCATATTCTTTGCAACAGTTGGGGCGGCCCCGACACGTCACCAGAACTGGCCGAGGCTGTTGCTCGGGCAGAACGAAGGGGAGTTTTGTTTGTGGCTGCTGCGGGAAATACAGGTGGTGGTGGAAACAATAACGATCAACGACCAAGCTATCCATCGTCGTTGAAGTCTGCAAATATCATTGCTGTCGGGGCGATTGATGCGAAAGATAACCGAGGTTCATTCAGCCATTTTGGAAAGCAATCGGTTGATATCGGGGCACCGGGCGTTGATATTCTCAGCACCGTCCGCAATAACAAGTATGACACTTACAGCGGAACTTCCATGGCAACACCTCACGTCGCTGGTGCTGCGGCGCTGGTCTGGGGAAAAACATTTTCGTCGCCCGCACAGAGTCCAGCCCAAATGACCAAAGTGCGGGATCTGATTCTGGAAAATGCTCGTCCTGTCGCTGCTCTCAAAGAATTTTGGGGTCAGGCGGCACCTGCCAAAGTTCCGGGCGGCGTTCTCGATATCTCTTTTCTGGCGAGCAAACCGCAAGACGATACGCCACCGCCCACCCAGGTTCCTCGAGTGCGTCTCGTTGAGAACCGCATGATCGTCGATCCCTCACGATTGCAATAGGAAGTTGATTGATTCCGC
>JBDNFT010001243.1:0-1848 GCA_041689695.1 Planctomycetaceae bacterium
CAGGTCCATCGTTGACAAAGTAGATTGGCTGCAATCGCTGCAACAAGCTCTGACGAAGTCGTCGAAACTGGCCGCGACTCGCATTCACAGTCTCGAACAGATCGCTGATCAGTGTTCAGAATTCGCTGAGATGGATTTCGATTTTCTGCACAACAAGTCACGTGATCTCTTCGCAATTGGATTCAACGTCAGCGAAAACCGCATCGACAGCGGCTGCTACGATTTGCTGGCCTCTGAAGCACGGCTCGCCAGCTTTGTACTCATCGCGCAGGGTCACTTCAGCCAGGAACACTGGTTCGCCCTCGGCCGCCTGCTCACCACCGCCAGCGGGGCTCCAGCGTTGCTCAGTTGGAGCGGATCGATGTTTGAGTATCTGATGCCGATGCTTGTCATGCCAACATACGAAGGCACGTTGCTGGATCAGACGTGCCACGCCGTTGTTCGTCGGCAGATCAATTATGGCCGTCAGCGCGGGGTGCCGTGGGGCATTTCCGAATCCGGCTACAACATGGTCGACCGAAGTCTCAACTACCAGTATCGCGCGTTCGGTGTTCCCGGCCTGGGACTCAAACGAGGACTCGCCGAAGATCTCGTGATCGCACCGTACGCAACAACGCTGGCTTTGATGGTGGCTCCGGAAGCAGCCTGCAAAAATCTGGAACGACTGGCACAGGATGGACGAGAAGGAGCGTATGGTTTCTACGAGGCCATTGATTATACGCCGTCGCGGCTGCCACCGGGCGCGAACAGCGTGACGGTGCGGCAGTTCATGGCACATCACGCCGGTATGAGTTTATTGTCGCTGGAATACCTGCTGCTGGATAAGCCGATGCAGCGACGTTTCGAAAGCGATCCGGCTTTTCGAGCCATCGATCTTCTGTTGCATGAACGTGTTCCCAAGGCCTCGGTTCCGGTGTTCCCGCACGCCATTGAAGCCAGTGCCACTCGCATTGCTTCGGCGGAAGAGGCCGGGACAATGCGCGTCTTCACCGACCCAAGCAGCGCCGTTCCGGAAGTGCATCTGCTGTCCAACGGGCAATATCATGTTGCCATCACAGCCGCTGGCGGTGGCTACAGTCGCTGGCGAGATCTGGCGGTGACGCGTTGGCGCGAAGATCCGACGCGCGACTGCTGGGGTTCATTCTGTTATCTGCGGGATCTCGACAGCGGAACACTTTGGTCAACATCGTGGCATCCGACAGGCAAACCGTCAAAACCATACGAAGCGATTTTTACTCAAGCCCGCGCGGAGTTTCGTCGGCGCGACGAAGACATCGAAACGCACGCGGAAATCAGCGTGTCGTCAGAAGATGATGTGGAACTTCGCCGAGTCACGTTGATCAATCATTCGGCACGCATCCGCACGATCGAAGTCACCAGTTACGCCGAGGTTGTGCTGGCGACTCAGGCCCAGGACGAATCACATCCGGCCTTCAGTAACCTGTTTGTTCAATCCGAATTTGTCGAAGGACCGAACGCACTATTTTGTACGCGGCGTCCACGATCCGCCGAGGAAAAACCTCCGTGGCTGATGCATATGATTGCGGTCGGAGGCACCGTTGCTGGCATCCCTTCGTTCGAAACTGATCGCATGAAATTCACGGGACGAGGCCGGAGTCTTTCATCTCCGGCAGCCTTCGATCACAAGTCTTCGCTTTCCAATACTGTCGGAGCCACACTGGATCCGATCGTCAGTATTCGTCATCGACTGGTGCTGCAAGCCGGCGAATCGGTGCGAGTTGATATCGTGACTGGCGTCGCGGAAACTCGCCACGCTGTTCAGGGCATGGCCGAAAAGTACAGCGATCCGACTCTGGCGGATCGAGTGTTCGAGCTCGCGTGGACTCG
>JBDNFT010001244.1:0-3369 GCA_041689695.1 Planctomycetaceae bacterium
GAAGTTGTAGTGAACGCTTGGTGCAGGCAGCGGGCCGGTGCCATCTGGATCAGGCAGATTGACGTGAGCAACTCGCCCCATCCACGAATAGTCGTACTGTGTTTGGCGGCCAAGTTCATCGATAGTCGATGTGACTTGATCGAGATTATTGTATTGCCATGCTTGTGATGTGCCGTCTGGATTTGTCTGGCTGGTTCGCCGTCCGAACGTGTCGTACACCGACGTCATGGTTGCTGCAGTGAGAGGGCCGCTGCCATCAGGATCGGGCAATGTGACAGTCGTCGCCTGGCCACGAGCGTTGTAGGCATACGCAGTCGTCGCACCGTTGGGTGCCGTGGTTGAAGCGAGA
Organism: Planctomycetaceae bacterium; assembly: GCA_041689695.1. Lineage (GTDB taxonomy): Bacteria > Planctomycetota > Planctomycetia > Planctomycetales > Planctomycetaceae > SXXK01. The sequence goes on from JBDNFT010001244.1 coordinate 350, forward strand.
GTGCGGTTGCTGTTCCAGACATAAGACGTCGTCTGGCCGAGTTCATTCGTGGCCGTGAGTGGCAGGTTCTGAGCGTTGTATGCCCATGTTCGAACTCCACCCGTTGGCAGCGTGACTTGTGTTGTCAGGCCACTCGTGTTGTAGACATACGTCGTGACGGGTGAAGGTAACGGTCCGCTGCCGTCTGGATCTGTTGCCGTGATCGTCAAAATCTGCCCGTTGGCATTTCGCGTGTAAACGGTTTCCGAATTGTCCGAAGCCACATCGCGGATGACATTGCCAAGCCCATCCACCGCCAGCTTGCGAATTCCGCCGAGCGGATTGGTCCATGTGGCGATGGCGTTTGCAGGCTGAGTTCGCGTGGCCGGGTTGGTGGTTGTTCCACTGCCAGTGGCGACGTTGACAAGTCCGGCGATGGCCACCGGAGCGAAGTTCCATGCGGCGCCACCGGGCAGGACTGCGGACGCGAGTCGTCCGGCAAAGCTGTATGTCAGCAACGTCGAACGTGACGCGGGATCTGTCAGCGTCGCGATCAATCCTGCGGCGTTGTATCCGTAAGTCATCACCGGCGGAGTCCACGGCCCGGTCTGGAACGACGATGGACTGGAGATTGTGGCCAGTTGCCCGTCTGTGCCATGCGTCAATGCCACAAATCGGCTAGCGTAGTCAGTGACGTTGCTCAACTTGCCGTTCGTGTAGCCGAGCGTGGTGATGCGACCGACAGCATCAGTGAAGGTCGTCAGGAGTCCCGATGTGGCATCCCAGCCAAAGCTCAGCGTATTGCCGAGAGCGTCAATTTTTGCCATCAGTCGTCCGGTGGGATCGAACGTATGATACGATCCATCTGGTTGATTCAGTCGCCATGACATATCGGTCTGCTGGAGAAGCGGCGAATTGGCCATCATGCCGGGCATCGCCATCCCGCTGGAGTCATACCACGTCCTGACTCCCGCGCCGTTGATAAACAACGTGCCGCCGGTTTGCGGGATCAATCGTTCAAGGCCTGAAAGACTCCAGCCTTTTCCGAAGGCGCTGGTCGTGCGATCTTCGACCAGCACCTGCTGCGTCACTGTCTGCGTTTGTGTGTACGTTCCAGAAGGTGCCGAGACTTCAATCTGTGCGTCATACTTGCCCGAAGCCAGCGGCGTGGAAGCCTGCAGAGCTATGCGCAGCGGTGATCCCTGCTGCAGCCCGGTGTGATCGATAACGACGCTCGATTGTGTGACACCGTTGGACTTCAACGTGGCTGTTAACGGTCCGGTTGGCAGGCTTGCAGAATTCCATGTCGTGTCGATCGCCACAATTGGAAGCGTGGAGGCTGTATCTGAAGAATACGACAACGACAACCCGCCTGGTAAATCTCGATGGACCGCCACGACGCCGGAGAGCGGATCGGTGCCAAACGTCTCGAACCATTCCTGCCCGCTCGGCCGCAATACGCCGCCGTTTACCGCACCTAGGAACGAACCCACCATTGTTGTGCCAGTACTTCCGCCACCGGTTGCTGTACTGCCGGTCGTCGTGGTAACAGTGCCGCCCGTGGTTGTACCCGTACCGCCTGTTGTTGTTGTGCCGCCAGTCGTTGTCGTGCCAGTGCCACCTGTTCCGCCAGTCCCCATGCCACCGGGCATTGATCCGCCCATTCCATACGGATCACCATCCAGCATGGCGCGATCTTCAAGAGTTTCGGTCTGCGAGATCGTCATCAGGCCCAACGAAACGTCAGCCGACTTAATTCGCCCCCCCCCCCACCCAGCTTGACGACGTGAATTTCGCATCACGCTTCGTCCCGAAGTCGCATCGCGATCGGAAAACATCAATGCCACCAGCGAACGAACCACACTACTCACCATATCATAGCTCCGAAAGAGAGGAGAATCGGGAGAATGCATCATCGCGGGTTTGAGTGTGTCAGTCTCAAGCTCGTGGCTGGTGACTTTGACAAGTGGATTCAGGAATGCAATGGACATCATGGTAGGACATGTCCTGCCAATCTTGAAATAATTCTTGGCCTACTTTGGCCATGATTTGCGTGGTTGTTGCAAGCGCGCCAAGTCAAGTCGCGTCAATCGCGATCGCCTCGTTCCGAGCCGCGCGGAGTGTACTCGCAGGTCGTCGTCGCTGGTGATTCCAAATCTGGCATTCGCCTGACAGTGCGATTGGCAAATGGACGGTCCTGTGGCTTCCAGGCGAATTTGCGAAGAAGGCGTTCTGCAATAATTGCGGCGCAGCGATTCGATTCGGAGAATGGTCTGATCTGACTTGGGAATTTACGGCCGGCGAGCCATTGGCTGGCTGTCACCGTGAGCCCTGTCGCGACGAGACGCCGAACGTTGCGTGAAATACGATCGTCATTCATTTGTGGCAGTTCCAGTAAACCGACTCGAGTGCCTGCTGTCAATGCTTCATAGATCATCGACATGCTGTCGCAGGTCACCCAGGTCGTGCTGCATTTTGTGAGTTGCTCTGGAAGCCACTGAGACGAACATTCCTGTGAAGTCACAAGTGGAGTCTCCGGAACTTGTTTCCGCCATGCTCGCACAAAGCTATCGGGCGTGCGTTCAGACGTTGCTAACGTCCATAGCATCCGTTCCTTTCCCATGATGCTCAGAATCTGCCTCAATACACTTTCGTCGGACCAGGCGAAATGACGTGAAGGGCCACCAATCAGAAAAATTCCTCGGCGAGAGTCCTGTTGTGTGGAAGGTTGAATGCGATTGAGCGAGCCTTCGGTTCTGACGACGTTGCGATGTTGAAAGATCAAGTTGTCATGCGTCGGAATCAAGCACAGATCAAAGAAAGCCGTCGGCAAACTGGGCTTCATAATGACGACCGTTTTTCCGCCGAAACGTTGTTGAAAAGTCAGCAGCGGCAGGTGAGTCGAGTGGCCAGCCCCAATCAGTAAATCTGGCGCGGGCAGATTTTTGGCGAACGACAACCGAATCGGTAGCAGGCTCTTCAGACCTCGAAGACCTCGATCGAGGTAAATATCGCAAAACTGTGCATTAAGGTTGCTGGTA
>JBDNFT010001245.1:0-4251 GCA_041689695.1 Planctomycetaceae bacterium
TCAGCAATTCACAGGAAACATCCTTGTCGGCGGCGCGGACAATGCGACGATTCCTGTTTCACGCTAGTGTTATGTCAGTTGCCAGCCTGCCATCCGCAGTTGTGCGAATGCGGAATCCTTCAGCTTCTCGTACCAGACGGTGACCAATTTGCCCGGCGAAATCTCCACTGTGAACGGATAGCCCAGATCTCCGGACGTTGCATCGCCATAGATGATCATCGCTGCCGACCAGGTCTGGCCGTTGTCGCTGCTGATGCGAGCCTGGTTGCCCAAGGGAGCTCGCCGGTGACCGTACGTCATCAGCAACCGATCATCGGAAAGACGCAGAAGTTGCGACGGCAGTTCCCAAACGCCAATCGCGTACGGAGCTGCCCATGTCTTGCCACCGTCCATCGAATGCGTTTGCAGTGTTTCGCCTTTGTTGGCCGTGTTGTGATTCCGGATCTGAACAATCAGGCGTCCGTCGGCTGCTTCGACGGCATGCAGTTCGTGGTAATTACTGGTATCGTCGCCGTCTCCCACGGGGTGTTCTGCCAGAGGGCCCCATATTTTGCCATCATCCGCAGAAAAGCTGGTTCCCACTTTGCGGCCTTTTTCCCACAATGCGACCCCGGCGTAGAACAGCCGTCCGTCGGCAAGATTGATCGGTCCGTGGGGACTGTTGAGCGGGACTCGATAGGCAGGCGACCAGTTCAGACCGCCGTCTTCGGAACGCAGCATCCAGCAAATGGTCATTGAGCGTGACTCCTGAGGCGGGATGCAGCGGGCGGGTGAGACGAATGCTGTGGCGTTCGGTGAGATTGTTGCTGAGATCGATCGTCGTCCGTAGATTACAGTACCGACCGTGCGGAGTTCAAATGACAGGCATAAACCGTGCTGCATTTCTATGCAGGGAGTCGTCGTGGAAATGAAGAGAATGTGCCGGAACCTTGCACTTGTTCGACAAATAGCGGACCATCGAAAGGTTCCACGGTATTCCTTCCGTCATTTACCCGCCTCAACATCTTCCATTTCAGGAACTCGCCCAATGAACTCCACAAGACGTCAAACCTTCCTGCTGCTGGCCGTTGCGCTGTTCTGGTTCAGTGAAGCCTCGAGCAACGCATTCGGGCAGACAGTTCAGCCGATCGACCTTGGCAATCAGCGTGAGTTGTTTATTGACGACCATTTGATCGGCGAAATGAAGAAGGTGGAGCTCCTGGTACATTCGCCGGTTCGTGAAGAGGTCGCCGTCACCTGTGACGCCCCATGGGAAGGAAATGGCTGTGGATATTACACAGTGCTGCACGACAAGCAGGCATCGAAGTATCGCATGTACTATCACGCGTGGCAGATTCCGACGGGGATCGAACCAGGTGGTCCGCTGACCATTGGTTATTTTGAGAGCGATGACGGGATCAACTGGAATCGCCCAAAGCTTGGATTGTGTGAATTCAAGGGCTCAAAGGAGAACAACATTGTTCTCGACAAAATGGGTGACGGAGGCAGCTGTCACGATTTCTCACCGTTCATTGATCAGAATCCCAACGCGAAACCTGAAGCTCGTTACAAGGCGACCGGTGCCGGGTTCCAGACTTCGAAAGGAGTCTGGGCCTATCAGTCTGCCGATGGGATCCACTGGACGCCTATGGCCGACAAACCAGTGTTCGATCAGGGCATTTTCGATTCGCAAAATGTCTCCTTTTGGTCAGCCAAAGAGCAGAAGTATGTTCTCTACTACCGGATTTTTTCAGGAGCAGGCACATCCGGAACACGACTCGTCAACCGTGCGGTCTCCGACGATTTTCTCCACTGGACGGATGAAGGAACCATTGCCTTTCCTGAAGGAGAAGGCCCGAAGCCGCTGGCGCAGTATTACGTGAATCAGATCAAGCCGTACGAACGATCGCCTCATCTTTACCTCGGCTTTCCCGCTCGTTATGTGGATCACGGACTGACACCATCGACACCACTTCTGCCGGAATGGGATCTTCGTGAGAAACGCATGACTGTTTCGCCGCGTTACGGGACGGCCGTGACGGATTCCGTGTATATCACCAGCCGCGATGGAAAATCGTTTCGCCAAAGCAATGATGTCTTTCTGAGACCGGGTCTGAGAACCCGTGACAACTGGTCCTATGGAGACAACTACATTGCCTGGCACATCGTCGAAACGGAATCAACGAGAGACGATTCGCCACGGGAACTTTCGCTTTACGCAACAGAGTCTTACTTCACCGGCCGCAGTTCACGTCTGCGGCGATATTCGCTTCGGATGGATGGATTCGCTTCGATTCACGCCAAGCTGCAGGAAGGCGAACTAAAAACGAAAGCGGTCACATTCTCCGGAAGGGAACTGTCGCTGAATGTGGCCACCAGTGCAGCCGGTACAGTCAAAGTGGAAATCTGTGACCTCAACGGATCAGCCATCCCTGGCTTTTCACTGGACGAGTGTGATCTCATTTACGGCGACTCGATCGATCGTCGGGTGACATGGAAGGAGCACATGAACGTTGAATCGTTAATCGGCAAACCCGTCATTCTGCGGTTCGTCATGCGCGAGGCCGACCTGTATTCGCTGGTCTTCGAGTAGTGCGAGTTTGCCGTGCCACGCATTTGGGCGAGCGGCAGAAAAGGTTTTACCAGCCGCTTGATGTAGGACGGGTCTCCAGACCCGTCCGACGGTAAAACACGATCTGCCGATCGCCGTGCAGGACGAACGATCCGCTGCCGTCCTTTCAACCGAAACTTTCGACCAACGTCCCACCCGTCGTGACAGACCATGACTCAGGGTGTATCATTCCCGACATGTCACTTTTTGAGCCGCATTGATTCCGCACGAAGCAACTCACACGCGGCCCCGCAAAGCGGAAAAGTTCAACGCGCAATCTTACGTGTCGGCTAACTGCCTGCCGCATTGATCAAAAGACCAGGGGTCTCTTTGTTGTAAAAATTAGTCGAAGTCGCTCCAGCAGGTCCATACATTGCTCTGACGCCAGTAAGGCAAAAGGGAGGAAAGATCGTTCATATTTGGGCGTTCGGGGGCGACTGCAACCCTTTGGAATGTGTCAGCAATATGTTCTCAATGGAATGGCCGCCGCATTCCGGACGACAAATGGAATTCCCTGAGATCGATTACGTACAATTCTTCGATATTGCTGCGGCAAGACAGAAGATCAACGCTGGACAACTGCCGCTAATTGATGAACTTGAAAAAGTCCTGAGCCAGTGCAGCGGCTGCTACAATAAGACAAGTCTGGCTCTACTTTGACCACGTAGTAATGCCTTGGGATTCCGGGACAATTGGAGAACGCCACGATACCAAATCAAATCCTTGTGATTAAACCATACTGGCACCTTGGCACGTGGGTCTTTGACGATCCATCAACTGATCTTGTGCAGGAACCATTCGTCAGCGGAGTTCCTGAAATGATCAACGATCTGGTAAAGGACATTCCCAATGCTCGGCAGGGTTTTCGTCTACAATTTTCCTCGGCACCCTTCCCCGGATTTCAGCGGAAACTGGAGTGGGATCGGAAAGAATTCGAAGGCAACTGGTATCGAATGGAAGAACCGCCGATGGAAGGCTGGCTTTGTCCGGCGATGTTTCGTTACTTCAAAGTGGCACCGGCAGAGTTGTATGTGAAGGCTGAAGAAATCAAATGAGTCAGATCAAGGCGGCTTCGAAATATCTCTTGGCAATCTTCATGATCGTTGCCGGGACAATGCATTTTGCAAACCCGGCATTCTTCCTGAAGATCGTGCCGCCGTACCTTCCGCTACACAAAGAACTCGTTTTGCTGAGTGGTGTCTTTGAACTTCTGCTGGGAGTCCTATTGCTGTTCCCTATGACTTCAAGCATGACAGTAATGCAGGCATCGCCTCGACTGAGAACCTGAGACACAAACAGCCCGAGCGTTATTGCTGGCGTGAAGACTCTGTCGCGAAACTCGATATCGAGTGTGTCACACACATGATGAATCTCTTCGTCATCAAAACAGATGATGGAGGCGGATTTTTTCCAACGCCTTGAGCCCTTCAAGTCGCCTGAGGATTTCGTCGAAGCTGAGCAGCTTTTTCCTTTCGCGTTCGCTTTTCTGTTCTTCTTCGGGTGTCTCGACCGATGCCTTTCGCGGTGTTAAAATCATCGCGTGCCTCCTTGCTTGCGGTTGTGGATTTGTTAGACCAAACCCACTTTGCATCAAGGAGGCCATTTCAAACTACCCCAGTTTCATTTCAACCGCGTTTCTCCCCATTTTGGGCTTAAGTCCA
>JBDNFT010001246.1:0-5740 GCA_041689695.1 Planctomycetaceae bacterium
AAAAAAGCAATAGGGAAAAAGCCCCCTATATCGCTGTCAATTGTGCCGCCATACCATCAGAATTGATCGAGAGTGAATTGTTTGGTCATGAAAAAGGATCATTCACCGGGGCGTCCGGAACTACGCCTGGATTGTTCGAAGTGGCTGACGGTGGCACGTTGTTCATCGACGAAATCGGAGAACTTGCTCTATCGCTGCAACCAAAATTGTTGCGGGTGCTGGAGGATGGATCGTTGCGGCGCGTTGGTTCTGCCGTTGAACGTCGCGTGAACGTGCGAATTATTGCCGCCACAAATCGACGGCTGGAGCAGGAAGTAGCACAGAATCGTTTTCGCGAAGACCTGTACTACCGCATCAACGTCATGTCTCTGGAACTGCCGCCTTTGAGGACTCGATTCGGTGATGTCGCGTTGCTCGCAAATTATTTCCTTCCCAAAGGCTGGCGAATCACGGGCGACGCAATGGCTGCGCTGGAAGTCTATCACTGGCCCGGAAATGTGCGACAACTCAGCAATGTTATTGAACGTGCGACAGTGCTGGCTGACAACAATTCCATCACCATCGACGACCTGCCCGGTGAGGTTTTTAACGCCGTTGCTGCTGCGGCCAAGCCCTGTATTCAGCCACGACAGTTGGCAGTCAACAGCGAACCTGCCTGCATTTCTCATCAACCGCAGAACGATGATTCCAGCCTGGCGGTGATCGAACAGAATCACGTGTTGGAAGTACTACGAAGATGTGGTGGCAATAAAGCGCGCGCAGCACGGTCACTGGGAATTCACCGACGTAAGCTTTATCGCCTTCTCGAACGCTTCGCGCCTGAGGAAAGTCATTGCGCCGACGAAGCCGCCGCAATGCCGGCTTCGGAGACTTAGTCGTCGGTCAAGCCGCTGCCGAGATATGCTGCGATCACGCGAGGATCGTTCTGAACTTCTGACGGCGTGCCCTTGCAGATCGTCACTCCGTGGTCGAGCACAATGATACGCTCGCAGATTTCCATGACCAATGGCATGTCATGTTCAATCAACAGCACTGCAACTTGAAACCGTTCGCGGATCTGTTGAATCGACTGCGACAGCAGGATTTTTTCCTGAGGATTAAGTCCCGCAGCAGGCTCATCCAGCAACAAAACCCTGGGATCGGTTGCCAGCGCTCGCACGATTTCCAGCTTGCGCTGATGGCCGTAGCTGAGGTTACTGGCCAGTTCGTGGGCTCGATCCTGTAGCTCAAAAATCCTCAACAGGTCGTACGCCTTTTCTTTCAGAACGTCTTCTTCGCGACGATGGCCTTGCGTGCGAAGCAGAGTTGACCACAATCCATGCTTATTGTGTAACTGGCCAGCCAATCGCACGTTATCCAGCACCGTGAGGTCCGGAAACAAACGGATGTTTTGAAACGTGCGTGCGATGCCTGCCGCAGTGATTTCGTGTGGCTTGCATTTTATCAGCCGTCGTGACCCCAGTTGGATTTTGCCACAGTCAGGTTCATAGACGCCAGTCAGTAAATTGAAAACCGTCGTCTTTCCAGCGCCGTTGGGGCCGATAAGTCCGAACAATCCCGCCGTCGGCAACTGCAGCGAAAACCCATCGACCGCTTTGAGACCACCGAACGAAATTCCAATCGCATCAACATCGAGTAACGCTGGTAAGCCGTTCTCAGATTTTTTAACGTCCAAAGTTCTGGAGGTCGGCACGGTCATTACGTTGCCTCCTGTGACGGGGCATTTACTGTGGCTTTCGTGGTCCTACGCCGCAATGGCCACATGTTCCAGATTTCGTGAATCCCAAAGAGCCCCTGCGGCCGCACGAGCATCATGATGATCAACAAGAGGGCATACACGATCAGCCTGTACTGGTCAAAGTCGCGAAGGAACTCGGGCAATGCCGTCAGAATCCCGGCGGCGAGCATCACACCTGTGATCGAACCACGACCTCCCAGAACTGTCATAATCACGTAGTCGAACGAACGCTGAAAGCCAGCGTCCTGAGGACTGATGATGACTCCCGATTCGTGAGCAAACAGTCCCCCGGCAACACCCGCGAAGAACGCGGCAATGACAAAGGCCAGAATTTTCTGTCGAGCGATATTCACACCCATAGCCTGCGCGGCAATCTCGTCTTCGCGGATGGAAATCATCGAACGCCCCAGACTGGAACGCTTCAGACGATACGCGGCAACGATCGTAATCGTCAGGATCGTATAGACCCAGAATATATTCGTGTATTTCGGCACGCCGCCAAATCCCAGGGCACCACCCACAGGTGGCGGTATCAGTTGCGACAAGCCACCCTGTTTCAGAGCATCCGCATGATTGATAACGCGGCCTGTTTGCTGCAGCACGACTCGAATGATTTCGCCGAATCCAAGAGTCACAATGGCAAGGTAGTCACCACGTAAACGCAGAGAAGGAAGTCCCACGACATATCCAGCGCCAGCGGCCAACACGCCGCCCATGATACAGGACGAAACAAACAACAATTCGCCAGGTCCAAGCAGGCCGCCATGCGTTTTAACATCGCCCCAGATGAGCATCGATCCGTAATAAGTGATAAACGCTGCGAGATAACCGCCCAGCGTCATGAAGCCGGCATGGCCGATCGAAAACTGTCCCGTCATGCCGTTCACGATGTTCAGCGAGACGGCCATGATGATGGCGATACCAATATCCATCACGATGCGAGCATAAAACGCATTTACGATGAGCGGCAGTCCAAAGTGCAGCGTCAATGCGACTGCAATTCCTATTGCCAGCGGCAAGAGGCCGGTGAGAGTATTGCTGACGGCTCCACCAGATGTTGATGACGGTGGGGTTGAAGATGAAACGGTGGCCTGTGACGTTTTCGTGTGATCTGATTTTTGTGGTGTCGTCATGGTTACACTTTCTCCCGCATGGGTGTGCCGAGCAAACCGCTGGGCTTCACCAGGAGAATGACAATCAACAACGCAAATACATACACGTCACGGTAAGCCGATGAAATGTAGAACGCCCCGAACTGCTCCACAAAAGCAATCACAAAGCCTCCCAGTACTGCCCCGCGAACATTGCCAATACCACCAATCACTGCTGCCACAAACGCTTTCAGTCCTAACAGAACCCACGTTGCATGTGCCGGTTGATTCATGCTGGTATACTTCATCACCAGCAGAAACCCGGCAGCAGCTGCCAGAACTGATCCCAGGACAAATGTAAACGAGATCACTCGATCAACATTGATGCCCATTAACGCGGCCGTGTCTGTATTGAACGAGACTGCTCGCATCGCAACACCCAGCTTTGTATGGAAAACCAGATACTGCATCAACAGCATCAGGACTGTGGCAAGGGAAAAAATCACCACATCGACCAGTCCGATGACGACACGCTGAGCCGATTCACCTTCACCGAATGAGAACGAAACCAGCTCCAGATTTGGCATCAACTGAGGCATGCTTTGAGGACTGGCTCCAAAGATAAAGCTGAGCTGACCAAAGTTCTGAAGCAGCAATGAAACGCCTATGGCTGTGATCAGCACATTCAATCTGGGAGCACGTCTTAACCTGCGATACGCAAGACGTTCAATAGCGAATCCCACAGCTCCACACAGCACCATTGCCGCGAGCATCACAACAGCAGGCACCCAGAACGGCGGCGGGGCTTTGAGATTGAGCGGATCCAGCCCGATCGCCGGCAGAATCCAGATCGCCAGCTTGTAGCTGCTCCATGCCCCCAACACCACAATATCACTGTGGGCGAAATTAATGAATTTCAAAATCCCGTAGACCATCGTGTAACCCAACGCGATCAGTGCGTACAGGCTGCCGATGGCAAGGGCGGTGATTAGGGTTTGAGCGAAGTCGGACATGAGATTGTGTTTGATTTAACAGGACGGCGGCAGCGGACTCTCGTTCCGGGGCTCCAGCCCTGGAACGCATTGTCCCGGAGGCTCCTGCCTCCACAACTCGGCCGGGAGGCAGGAGCCTCGGAACAAGGACGTCATGCTTGGTGTGTCGTCACGGCTGAATCGTCGTGACATACTTCGGCTTGCCGTCTTTCATCTCCAGGATCACAGCCGGCTTAACGGCATTGCGATCCGCATCGATGGAAATACTGCCTGTGACGCCGTCGAAGTCTTTCGTCTTCGCCAGTTCAGCCGCCAATGTTTTACCATCCAGCGACTCCGCACGTTCCATGACCTCAAACAGGATTCGGGCGGCGTCGTATCCGAGCGCGGCAAGGCCGTCGGGAATCTGCTGATGACGGCCATCGTATTTTTTGATGAAGTCCTGCACGCGTGGATTCTGATCTTCGTGTGAGTAATGATTCGAGTAGTAGCAGCCATCAATCGCGCTGCCTGCGATCTCACCAAGTTTTACCGAATCCCAACCATCCGCACCAAGCACTGGAATCGTCAGGCCCAGCTTGCGAGCCTGGAGAACAACATTACCAACATCGGTGTAATAACCGGGTAAGAAGATAACATCCGGTTCACTGCTGCGGATGGACGTCAGTTGAGCAGAGAAGTCCTGATCACCAGCCTGGTAAGATTGCTTGCTGACGATTTTGCCACCCAGCTTTTCAAAGGCTTTTTCGAATTCTTCCTGCAGGCCAACGGAATAAGGAGACGCTTGATCGGTCAAAATCGCAGCCTTCGCGGCTTTGAGTCCCTCATGTTCTCTGGCAAACTTTGCACAGACGCCGCCTTGAAAAGGATCGATAAAGCAGACGCGAAAAATCATGTCTCCAATTTCTGTCACCTGCGGATTTGTCGATGACGGACTTATCATCGGAATACCGGCGTCTTGACAAACGGGAGCTCCTGCCAATGACAACTTGGAAGCCACTTCGCCAAGGACTGCCACAACGCCGTCGTTCGTGGTCAATCGTGTGACGGCTGTACCGACTTCTCGCGCATCACCTTTGTCGTCGTAAGTGATCAGGCGGATTTTTTTGCCTTTGATGCCGCCAGCTTCGTTGATTTCATCGACGGCCAGCTTGATACCATTGTCGGTCGATTGCCCAAATGTTGCTTCAGATCCTGTCATGGAACCAAAGTGACCGATCAGGATCTCGTTTGCAGCATTTTCATTTTGCTTGCAACCGCCTGCAATGATCGCCAGCAGCAGGCATTGAGCAAGCAGCATCCATCGTTGTGGAAATTGAAATGTCTTGCAGGTCATCGAAATTATCCTGTTTTCAGAACTCAACGATCAAAGAAACTTTGGAGTCGTACTACGCAATTTTTGCAGCATCGCGACTGTATCGGCAAGCGGAAAGGATTCACATTCTGTTACCACAAAAATCATACATTGCAGGCGATTTTCCAAAAACATCGCCTCCTTAACGCACCAACGACGACAAAGATGTGATGCCCGTGGATTCGCGATTGATCAGAGGTTCACCAAACGCTTTGCCAATCGACCAGCCCCAATAGCGGGCTCGATCACGAATGTCATCAATCACCGTTGGGAATTCCTGCTGACGTCCGGTGATCAACTGGCTCTCATACGCTGCTACGGCTTCCATCTTGGTGTCGATCTGCGATGAGATATCCATCACGATTGACGGTGTGGGATGAATCCGCAAATGGATACTGAAGTAGTGCAGCAGCAATGGAGGCCAGAATGGATCGCCGACCATGTCGGATCGACTGAGCTTCGACCAGAATCTGGCGTCATCGCAAAGGCTACTGGCGGCCACATGATCCGGATGTGCGTCCTGCCAGTACGGTGCAAGAATGACCTGCGGTCGCACGGTCCGAAA
>JBDNFT010001247.1:0-4870 GCA_041689695.1 Planctomycetaceae bacterium
ACACCCAATACGAGTTCCAAGAAAGATGCGCACGGTGTTGTTCATGTTGTCCAAAGGCATACCCGAATCGCGCTGCACATAGCCGGTTGCTGGATTATGCCACATCAGTCCATCAGCACTTAGCAGTTCATAAACGAATTTATCCCAGGGTTTGCTTTCTGCAAGAGACTGCTTAATCCACTGGCGATATCCTTCGCCTCGAACATTGTTGTTCAGGCTGTCCGTGTATCGCAGGACATCAGCCCAGTAATTGAACGCATGACTTGCATAGCCGTCACTGTTCAGCAATTCATCGATCAACGCGGTGCGTTTTTCCGGATCAGGAGAGTTCAGAAATTTTCGGGTCTGGCCCAGCGTCGGAATTGTGCCAGTCACATCCAGATAGATGCGACGGACGAATTGTTCATCGGAGGTTTTCTGATTCGGTGTCGTTTTCGTTTTTGTATAATTTGCTGTCACCATCCGATCGACCTCAGCCGCCGATCGCAACATGTCTTTTCTCTTCGCCGTGTCCACAGGCTTTGATTTCACGAGAAAGCGAGGTGGAGGATCTTCCTTTTTCTTATCGTCCGCCTTCTTTGCCGGCTCAGGGGTTAACTCTCGAACCTTCGCTGCATCCGCACTGGCTTCGGACGTCATCTTTAATCGTTTGTACGACTGATTTCGTCCTGAATAGGCTGCCATAAATGCGGGGTCCAATGCAATGGCCTTTGTGAACTCTTCCACCGCCGTTTTGTAAGATGCTTTGCTGTGCAGGGCATATCCTCGATAACAATGTGCCGGCGCGTTGTTTTCCTGCAGCTTGATAGCAGCATCAAAGCAGGCAATTGCCTCCTCGATTTTTTCCTGATCCATCAACGCCATCCCTTTTTGAACATGCGCTTTCGGGAAATTCGGATCTTTTTGAATGGCCAGATTAAGATCAGCCATCGCTCTCACGGGATCTCGATTCAGAGCGTACAGGAATGCTCGATCGCACAACGCATCGACAAGGTTCTGGTCCAGTGAAATTGCTTTCTCCAGATCTGCAATTGATTTCGCACGTTCCTTCTTCGCCAGATAAGCAGCCGCTCAACGTTGATAAGCAATGGCCAGATTCGCGTTCAACTCAATCGCTTTACTTTCATCCGCCAATGCCTGATTGAAGTTGCCCTTTGCGCCATATGCCAGACCTCGCATGCTGTACGCTTCGGCGGACTTCGCATCCGCGTTGATCGCTCGATTTGAACTGTTCACAGCTTTGTCGTATTCGTGTCGGGCCACATAAGCCAGAGCACGATTCAAATGAGCGCCGATGTGATCCGTCTTTTCCAGTGTCGCGAAATAGGCACTGTCGATGGCTTCCAGATATTTACCCTGCTGGAACAGCGAATGAGATCGCTCCGCATACGCATCCGCGCGGTCGCGGAGTTTTTCAGGTTCGCGGCCAGTTAACTCGGTGACGGCATCGAAGTCTTTGATGGCGTTGTCGTATTCGCCTTTGCCGTTGTAAACCATGCCGCGTGCCACGAGGGCTCGGCCACTTTTTTCATCGACCTGTAACGCGGCGGTACAATCCTGCATCGCGGCGTCCCAGTTGCGGCTTTGCATCCTGGCCTTCGCAGCCGTCACAAGATCTTCAATCTTCTGACTCTTCGCATCCAGCACAGGCGGAGTTTCCGGCTTGGCTTGAAATGCCAATGCAGAATCTACGGACATCAGAGATACAAGAATCGCTCCAGCGGCTACGGAGAACGAATACCGAAACATTCCTGCGTGCCAACTGAAACCTGCGATACGCATCGTCTGACCTTAACACAAGTGTTGCAAAACAAGCGACATCAGTAGTCAGGCCCATTATTTTTCAAGGTAAGTCCGCTGACGTTTAGAGTCCGGTAGTTTAGCGCTGATTTCTTGAACAGGCCAGCGACTTGTTCCCGAATTTGGAACAAGCAGAAGAGATTTTATGCCACTTTCGGCAAAGCCAGATTTCACTGCAAGCTCTGCCGAAATAAATCTGAGTCGCCCGCTGGGTGACTTCTGCGAAAACGCGAACAATTACATTTCGCTGTTCAGTCGTTTACTTTCGATCAAACGCGAAACAAGTCCTAAAGTTACAAGGGCATCGCGAATTGATTCTGCGGATCCTGGCGATCCGATTCTGGCGGCATCAGAAATCCAGAATCTGCCAGACGCCGCGTCGGCGTGAGCGGTCACGTGTGCCGACTGACTGTGCATCGCTCGATTCAGCATCAACGCCAGTCGGTCGGCAGTCACGCGTTGGTTGGCGGCATTGATGATTTGAAATTGCCGATCATCCTCAGGCACCGTCACCGTCATAGAAACATGCGGCGGCACAGAGGAATCATGCAAGCTGCGACAAATGATTTCCAGCCCGGTGACTTCAGAGATCCATGCCAGACGCTGCTGAATCAGATCGTCATCGGTACGGACAAGAATTCGTAAATTGGATTGTTTCGGATACCATCTCAGCAACCAATCGCGATACCGATCTTCAAAGCTGACGACATTGTGTGGGCCTGATTGGCGAGTCAATCTTCGTGCCCAGCGCATGCGTGTTGCAGTGTCGGGAAGTTGCAATTTCAGAAACGCTCCGGTGTCGGAACTGATGTGTTCCAACTGCACGCCAACATCCTTCCACACAACTGGAACAGTATCGCCACTGCGATCAAAGACGTCGAGGCCCGCCCATGCATTCGGCGATCCGGCACCAGTGACAATAATCGCGCCGCTGCATTCACGAAAGGAGCGGGCCGCTTCCAGAATTGAGGCGGCTGTGCAGCGACCGATATCAATGACTGGCAGTCCGAATTCGCGGCTGGCGGCGACGACGCCAATCGCCAGATCAACCGACGCACTGCGCCCGTCGTCGCCCACAACAACCGGGGCGATGGATTGGAACGTCGCTCGATTTAGGGCTGGCGAGGCTGGAGCCAGGGAGGGCGAGGCTCCCGCCGAGCCGCTTCGCGATTCGATGTTCAACGTTTCTAGCCGCTTAGCAGGAGCTTCGCCCTCCCGGATAGGAAATGTAGTGACCAAATTGGGTGACATTGGGTTAACGCCAGTCCGCTCGTCGGCACGGGGATCAACTTGAGACGATTGTTCGTGCAGACATGCGCAGAAGATGCGGGTCAGATCAGCGGCGGTTTGGCGATCAAGATCATTGATATACTGGCCTCGAATACCAAATTCCGTGCGACGAATTCCATCAATACGGTGAGTGCGAATGCGGTCCGTTTCCTGCACCGTGCGTTCGGCCAATCCTTCTGAATCGAATCGCCATTCACACTGATCGCAACCCGGCCACGCCGCATTCAGCCGCGCCAGATGGATCGATCGTGAAATCGCGACGCTGCTTCCCGGACATACAAACGGCGATCCCGACGCAGGCTGTAACTGGTCAAGAAGATCGTGGGATGTCGTACGGAATGAATTCGTGGGCATAGGTCGCTTTGAAATGAACTTTAACCAAAGTGACCTTCACCGAGGAAGGGAGATTTCGAATCGTCTTGCCGCAGCTAACTATTCATTGGGATAATCTCCACGCGGCGAGTTTCCCCGCCCTTCCCTCGCTGGCTTTTTTCCAATCAAACACGCATGGCCTTAGTGCTGACACTTGCCATCGTGATTGGACCGCCTTACTGTTTGCCGAAGCAGGATTTTTCTAAGACCAAACAATGAGTCGTGTGTAATGCCGTTGAGAATTGTGTTGATGGGAACCGGTGACTTTGCTGTCCCGCCGTTTCGTGCGTTGCTGGATTCGCCATTTGAAATCGTCGGTGTGTTGACGCAGCCAGAAAAGACCGGGCGCGGGCATCATCAGCATGTGAATCCGGTGAAGGAACTGGCGGTTGCGAAGTCGGTGCCCGTATTTCAGCCGGAACGTGTGAATCGTCCTGAAATGCTGGAGACGTTGCGATCTTTGCAGGCCGATGTGTTCGTGGTGGCAGCGTATGGGCAGATTCTGAAACCGGAATTGCTGGCTATTCCACGACTGGGGGCGTTCAATCTGCACGGTTCGCTGTTGCCTCGATATCGAGGTGCGGCTCCTGTGCAGTATGCGATCTGGAAGGGTGATTTCATCACCGGTGTGACGATCTTTCAGATTGAACCGGCACTGGATTCCGGGCCAATGGTGGGATTTGTCGAGACGCCGATTGACGATGGAGAAACGTCTGGCGGACTCATGTTGCGATTGGCAGATTTGTCCGTGCCGCTGACGCTGGATGTTTTGCGTCAGCTTGATGAAGGCACGGCCGTGTTTAGGCCACAGGACGCATCGCAGGTAACTCTGGCACCGAAGATTCCTCGAGAAGCGGGAGTGATTGACTGGTCAAAATTCCCACATGAAATCGATTGTCACATTCGAGCGATGCAGCCGTGGCCAAAGGCGTCAACGGTTTTGCAACGACGCGATCAAGCACCGTTGCGTTGTCTTGTGTCGCAGGTGAGCGTCGTGGTTGACGATGACGCAATGCCTCGCGGCGAACCTGGCAATGTGAAAGAACATCAAGGACGTTTGCTCGTGGCGACAGGTGATGGTTGGCTGGAGATTCTGAAGCTGCAGCCGGAAGGTCGAAAAGCAGTCGATGGTCGTTCGTTTTTGAATGGATATCCATTAGCGGCTGGAGATGGCTTCATCACAGCGCCTGCATCATAACCATCACGCGATTCAAACGCCGCCGAAAGAACGCCTGCATCTTGCTTTGCGCCTGCCCTTTGTTGTTGATCATTTTCGTGTATCCAGGCACATCTGCTGTTGTGAACTTCTTCAGTTCGCTCATTCCCTTTTGAGATCAGCATTCTCGCCACTTTTCGGCCAATTAAAACGCTTCACGCAGGATGCCAAGCAGATCGGCTTCTGTGGGCT
>JBDNFT010001248.1:0-14608 GCA_041689695.1 Planctomycetaceae bacterium
AATCTGTTGCAGTGAAAGCAATTTTGTGCGTTCGTCGGCAAACAGATATCGCGATGCGCTGGCGACAGCGAACGGGGAAGGATCGACGTACCACCAACTGCGAATCAGACCATCGGTGCAGGGATCATATTTTCCGCCGCCCGTTCCATGAATGAAGAGATCGCTGAAGAGCAATCGCAACGTCGCCGTGATTAGCGCTCCGCGCGGGACGAGTTGCTGGCCGCCGAATAGCAACGCTGTGATGGCTTCGGCGACATGGCCTGGCTGCAGCGTCAGCAATCGTTCACGATTACACTCCAAAGCCAGTCCGTCTGATTCACGGCGTACTTGAAGAACGTGTCGCGTTGCGGCTGAATGATTGATGACCCAAAACGGGAGTTCACACCAATCATGTTCAACGGCGAGGTTAGGAAAAGGATTGGCTTCGTTGCGAATTCGGTGTTCGGCGCGGAATGATGTCAGATTTTTGTTGTAACATTCCGCGAACTCGAACGGGCGTTCAAGAATCGGAGCGATGAACCGAATGAACTCCGGAAAGCTGCAGATGGCGGACAGTGGTAGTTCCAGCATCCGACCGCCAATGCCCGCATTCCAACGCGTGATCAGATTGGCCTCCATCGTGGAACAGCCAAGCGGTGAATTTTCTGTGAGCGATACGTACTCATCCGCAACCATGCGACACGCAGCGGCAGCAGCGTACTGGCGACAACCTCGCAACTGATTTTCTATGGTGGCGAATTCTCCAGACAGGGCGTTGGCTGGTTTCAATCGACTGCCTGAATACAATCCCGGTGTTTGAGCCAGCGTCGCGGACTTTGAAATCAGGCGAGGGATTAACGAAGCTTCCGAATTCGTTGGCATCTGCTGAGACACATCACAGGCTGGTATCGAAAATGATCCCGCGTCGCCTTCGTCAGTGTCAATCACGACAGCGACAGCGATCATGTTGTGTCGTGCTGCGAAATCTTCCGTTGCATGATATTTAAAAGTCAGGCCGGAATGAAATATCACCGGCTGATGGCCAGTCATAATGATAGGCCGTTCGAGCGGATCACCGGTCAACAGTGGGCGGCTCTCCAGCAACATTCCTGCGCGCCGCGCGACGTCGGATAGTCGCAGCACGAATTGTTCAGCGGAATCCACCAACCGTTTTCTTGCCTGCTGACGCAGTACGGCCAGCGTTGAATCTGACAACTGGAAAAGGCTGTCAGGCCAGGATGATACGGGTGGTTCCAGGATCACAGCTTCAGTGGGCAACAGTGCGTCCCGGATTTCAGTGGGAGTAATTCCTGCGATCGCCAACGTGGCGTGCAGATGCTTACTAAGGATGAGTCCCGAATTGAGATTCCGGAACGTACGTCAGGCTTTCTAGCCTGACATTGAAAACCACGAGTCAGCCTGGAAAGGCTGACGTACTTCATTTCAGGACTGTTCTCTATTGTAGTTCGTGGATCTGCTTTTCCAGATCCAGAATAAACGGATCAAATTTGGCGATGTCGGCGGCGTTGTTGCCTTGTTCATGTTTGCGAAAGCCGAACAGATATGTGATGTTCTGAGGTCGCCAACGGTGAAAATAGAGTTCATTCTTTTTAAGAATCAACTGGCGGCGGGCTTCATAATGGGACGGCGCTTCGGATTTGGAATCGTCTGAGCTTCCAAGTAGCCGCTCCGTAAATATTCTTGCAGCGCATTGGTAACCGTGTGCTGTGAGATGCATGCCGTTCTCAGATAAAGATGCATCAACGGCCGATGGCTTCGCAGTGTTCGTTTTGGTAACTTCGGTATCAAGTTCCAGCATGCGTTTTGTAAAATCAGTGAACATGTCAACGAAGAGTAATCCTCGCGATTGTGCAACGCTGGATGTGGCTTCTGCGTAGATTTTGATCTTCGGATTGAATCTTGATGGTGATGGAATCGGTGGTGCGGTCGGCAGCAGTTCATGAGGTGACACAAGCACACAGACAATTCCGGAAGCCGCGAGTTCGTCGAGCATTTTGCCGAGCTGCTGTGCATACCGGTCAGGCGTCATGCCAGCGGTGAGTGCTTCATTCTGGCCGTAGCAGATGAAAGCCACCGTTGGTTCTTCGGCTCGGATGTGTTCCACCATGCGAAGATACCCGACGTCCGGTTTGTCGAAAATGCCACGTGAATCTGCGTAAATAGTATCGGCACTCCAGCCGAGATTTCGGAAGGTGACGTGTTTTTCCCCAAGTGTGCCCGAGAGCGTCGCTTCCAGATGTTCGGACAACTGAGCACGTTCAAAGAATGTGGCCCCAACGAACATCACATGATCGCCGTCCTCAAACTCAAACGGCGTGGTACGAGCTTTCGCTGGAATGACAGGAGCAGCAAATTGTTCGGGCGCAATGACAGTGAAGCGAGTTCCGGGTTCATCACTGGCAGGTTTGGCTTCGGGCCAATCGCGGTCATTGAAGTCCGTTTGCTGCCAACCCACAGGTGGAATGATCGGAGCGATCTTCCATCCGCCACCGATTGCTGATCGCTTTTCGCGTTGAACGGTCTGAATCGCAATGCCGAAGATAGCCGTCTTGTCCGCAGAATGCACTTCGACAGCAACCGTGTTACGTCCTTGACGAAGCAATGATTTCACATCAAAGCCCATTGCCGTGACATTTCCGTCGGATTTTTCCATGGACACATTCTTCAGAATCCGCTGGCCGTTGACGTGAAGTGAACAGTGGCCGTCGGTAATGATCACAAGGTTTGCAGATTCACAATTTGCGACGGCTCCATCCACAGCCCAGCGATACGATGCGCTGGCTGTGCCTTCCTGAACATCGGATCTAAACCACTTTAAAGCAGGTGCATCCTGAGCGATGCTTATCTGTGTTGACACAACAAAGGCCAGGGCCGCGATGCAGATGCGGACTATGGATGAAATCATATTTGGAAAACCGGCGGGTGGTGGTGTAGGTTAGATTTAGAGTAGGACGGGCCTCCAGACCCGTCCAGATCGAATTCACTCATGTCAGGACGGGCCTGGGGTCCCATCCTACAGGTCGATCGGCAATGTTAAAAATTCACAAAGCACGATACCCAAACCTGAGCAGGATTCCAGCGAACCGCGATAAACTTTGCCAGTTCACTTGCCAGATCTGCTGGCGATTGGACCATACTCAGGATCTCTTCCGTAGGATGGGTCTCCAGACCCGTCCAGACACGTAATTTCAGAACGCGACATTTATCCCGTCGCAAGCCCATCGAATCGAGGCTTTATGAAACATTTCGTCCTGCTCGCCACTGCGTCTTGCTTCGTCATCCATGCGGCACGTGCCGATGACAAAACACACATCTTGAGCAAAGTGGCAGTGCCCATCGATACTGTGGCGGCGGAGGCAGCAGATTTTCCCAAACAACTGCAAACAAAAGCGATCGAAGACAATAAAGCAGCGTTTGCACATTGGGGGCGAGATCCGAACATTTATACTGCCTGGAAAACGCATTCCAATCGACTGATTCCAGTCTACACATTCGGAACAAAAGGCGCGGGTGAAGGCGTTGACCTGAATTCCTACTTTGGAACGAACAGCGTTTATCGTTCTGAGGCCAAAGTGCAGGCATTGTATGGCTATGTGCCAGAGAAGACGGTCAATCCAGAAGCTGTCTGGATGGATCAGACAAACATCACCGATCTGCAGCGAGCAGCAGTAGCGGCTGGCAAGAAGTACATTTTTCTGGTGGTCTTCGACGGGATGGATTGGGATACGACTCGAGCCGCAGCGATCTGGAATCAGAAGAAAGTTGGCTACTCAGAAGGCCGAGGTCACGGAACGCATTTCCAGGACTACGAAGCGAATGGAACATCTCAGTTCGGTTTCTTCGTCACCAGCGCACACAATGAAGGAACAGACGTCGATGTCAACGCCCAGACGGTGAAAAATCCGGGCGGTAAGATTCGCGGTGGGTACGATGCGTCAGTTGGGGGCACGGCACCATGGGTTACGCCGAGCGATGCGGGTTATCTGATGGGTAAACCGGAGGATGGAAATCCAAAACACAACTATACAGATTCGTCATCGTCGGCCACGAGCATGACTGCGGGGATAAAAACGTTCAATGGTGCCGTCAACGTCGATGCGAATGGTATTGTGGTGTCAACAATCGCCCATGAACTGCAAGCGAAAGGCTGGCGAGTTGGAGCGGTTTCATCTGTGCCGATCAGCCACGCGACTCCAGCAGCGTCCTATGCACACAATGTATCACGTGACGACTATCAGGATTTGACTCGCGACATGCTCGGACTGCCATCGGTGCAGCATCCTGAAAACCCGTTGCCAGGATTGGATGTCGTAATTGGTGGCGGATACGGAAACAATGGCGATGTTAAGAGAGGCAATGCCAGCCAGGGAACAAACTTCGTCGAAGGAAATATCTATCTGACTGATGACGACTTGAAGTCGGTCAGCGTTGACAATGGCGGCAAGTACATCACGGCTGTAAGAACCGCAGGACAAAATGGGCCACAGATTCTGCTGGATGCAACCGCAGCAGCCGTGAAAGGCAATCATCGCTTGTTAGGATTCTTTGGCAACGGGCAATACAACGGCCACTTGCCATTTGCAACCGCCGATCGACGCTACGATCCCGCACCGGGGCTAGGCAAGAAAACCGAAACTTATTCACATGCAGACCTGGAAGAAAACCCAACGCTCGCTGACATGACATCAGCAGCAATTACAATTCTGGGGCGCGACAAGACGCCGTTTTGGGTCATGATCGAATCGGGCGACGTGGACTGGGCGAACCACGACGACAACATTGACAATTCCATCGGAGCTGTCAACAGCGGAGACGATGCGATCAAAGTTGTCACACAATGGGTTGAAGCCAACAGCAACTGGAATGAATCACTGCTCATTGTGACGGCGGATCACGGCCACATGTTGAATCTTGTGAAGCCAGTGTTGTTGATCCAACCGCAGTAGGTCCATTGTTTGCTCACGTCGAGCTTATTCGTAGCGAAAGTCGTCAAGACTTTCGGATTTCCCTTAGAACCCGCTAAGCCCCAGCGAGGATCCAGCAGGTCAAGCAACAAAGTCTTCTGCGCTGGCACCACATTTGGGGGCAACACATCGCCTGACAATGACGTGAACGCGGAAATGTCCGTCGCATCTTTCGTACTAATCCGGTAGATCCGTTTCGTAATCGCCTCAGTGCCAGCCAGCCCGTCGCGTTCAAGAACCAAATAATCCTCCCCGTTCACGGCCAACAATTCACTGATTCCATTTTGCATCGTCCAGCACTTAGGCCAATTGTCGGCCGGAACCAGACGGCAAATCAATTTCAAGGAGACGTAGCACACGGGATCGTATTTTTTCTCCCGCAGCTCCCACATTGCTGTCCTGCAGCAGCGATTTTTGTGTGGCGAGAACGAAATGTTAAGAGGATGAGAAAGAGCCATCTCTGACAGTTGAGGTAGGTGAAATCCGGTTCTCAGCATGTTATGCTGGAAGTTTGCGAGCATGTTCGCGGATGTCAAAGGTCTGAAGAGTCGCCGATTCGGGCACCGGGAAATTCTGGAGCAACAATTGAACGCCACTCAAACTAACAACGCCACTCAAACCAACGTGGTGTGTCCTGGCTGCGGGTGTCTGTGCGATGATATTTCGCTGACATTTCAAGATGGCCGCATCGTCAGTTTCGAACCGCGTTGTTCGTTGGGTGAAAGTTGGTTTCGAAATCATTCGGTGGCGACCCAGCCAATCACAGAACTTAACGGTATCGACACGCCATACGCTGCTGCTCTGCAACACGCCATCACGCTGCTGGAACAGGCTAACAATCCGTTAATCTATGGTCTGTCGCGGAGTTCCACTCCGGGTCAGCGAGCCGCTGTTGCGTTGGCCGATCGTATAGGTGCGGTGATCGACACAACGGCGTCGATGTGCCATGGACCGTCCATCATGGCGTTGCAGGAGGTCGGCGAAGTTACATGTACCCTTGGCGAAGTTCGTAACCGATCGGATCTCGTTATCTTTTGGGGTTGCCATCCGGCTGTGTCACATCCTCGACACGCAGAACGGTATTCGGTTTTTGCAAAGGGAAGATTCACTCCAGAGGGTCGTGGCAGTCGAAAAATTGTCATGATTGGCGATGCCGACAAGGTTGCAGATTGGAAATTGTCACCCGAAGGTGGCGAGCCGGATTTGATCATTCCTGTGCCTCCGGACGGCGACTTTGAAATGGTGACTCAACTGCGAGCCCTGCTGCAGGGCGTTCAGTTGGGAGACGTATCCCCTGCGCTGCTGCATTTGATGGAACTTATGAAGAACTGTCGTTACGGAACGGTCTTCTTTGGCCTGGGACTGGCGGGTTCAAGAATGTGGGAAGGATCCAAGCCACAGAATTCCGGACACATCCACGTGGCGGCCTTGCTCAAATTAGTCGCGGAACTCAACGCCGTCACACGCTTCACCGCGCGGCGAATGCGAATGCAGGGCGACGTGTCCGGGGCGGACAACGTGTTGCTGTGGCAGACGGGTTATCCATTTGCCGTCGATTTGTCGCGGGGCTATCCACGCTACAACCCAGGAGAATTCTCGTCGAATGAACTGCTGGAACGGCAGGAATCTGATCTCTGCGTGATCGTCGGAGCGGAAACCCTTCCGTATTTTTCGCAGTCGGCTCGTGATTACTTGCGAAAGATTCCTACGATCGTCATCGACTACCCCAACACGCCTCAGGAATTCACTCCAACTGTACGATTCACCACCGCCGTTTATGGCCTGCATGCAGCTGGCACGGCGTATCGCATGGATAACGTCCCGTTGTCTCTGCGTGCGATGCAACCATCGCAATATCCGACAGATGAAGAAGTGATGTCCGATCTGCTGGCAGGGTTCAGGGGTGATTGACTATGCTGCGGCGAAAGCAAAGTAGCAGGCACACTCTGTGTGCCGTCCGCCAATGCGTGCGTTGTCAAGGGCTGCGGCACTTGGAAAGTGCCTGCTACGTTTAAATCGAGTGCTGTTGGGCTGACGCCCTTTCGCTCTCCCGATGACTGCAAGACCGACAGAAGGAATCGACCCTTGGCTGAGAAACGTGATTTTGACGAGTTCCTGGAAAAGTTTCAGAAGCACCATCAGGTCATGGTGGAAGAACTGCATAAAGTCATTGTCGGCCAGGACGACGTGATTGATCAGATTCTGGCCGCCATTTTTACCGGCGGGCATTGTCTGCTGGTGGGCGTTCCCGGACTGGCGAAGACACTGGTTGTCAGCACAATTGCGAAA
Source organism: Planctomycetaceae bacterium (assembly GCA_041689695.1). GTDB lineage: Bacteria > Planctomycetota > Planctomycetia > Planctomycetales > Planctomycetaceae > SXXK01. Next base: position 7,254 of record JBDNFT010001248.1, read on the forward strand.
TTGCTGGACGTCAACTTTCGCCGCATTCAGTTTACGCCCGACCTGATGCCTTCGGACATCACTGGCACGAATGTGTTGGAAGAAAGTGAATCCGGTCGTCGTGAATTTCGTTTCGTCGAAGGGCCTGTCTTCACCAACATTCTGCTGGCAGACGAAATTAACCGCACGCCGCCGAAGACACAATCTGCATTGTTGCAAGCCATGCAGGAACACGAAGTCACAGTTGGGCAGACGACATACAAACTGCCGGAACCTTTCTTTGTCATTGCGACACAAAACCCCATTGAACAGGAAGGCACGTATCCGCTGCCAGAAGCGCAGCAGGACCGTTTTATGTTCAATGTGAAAGTCGATTATCCGTCGTTGGATGAAGAAGAACGAATTCTCGAAGCCACGACATCCGGGGAACGTCAGGAAGTGCGTAAAGTACTGTCGGCGAAGTCTATTCTGTATCTGCAGCGGCAGATCAGTCAGATTGTGGCGAGTCCTTTTATTATCAGCTATGTGGCGCGTCTTGTTCGAGCAACGCGGCCCAAAGATGCGGCTGCACCGGATTTTATAAAACGCCTTTTCGATTGGGTTGCTGGTCCGCGTGCCGGGCAGAATTTAATCGCAGGAGCGAAAGCGGCGGCCGCCATGGCTGGTCGACCGAACGTCACAATCGCCGACGTTCGAAAGGTCGCCATCCCGGTATTGCGACATCGTGTCTCAACAAACTTTCAGGCGCAGGCCGAAGGTTTTGAAATCGACGACATCGAGAAAACTCGTGGCCGAAGTGCCGGAACCGAATATTCCGAAGTACGAAAAATAGGTGAATTTTCGACAGGGAAGACTCTCGCGTCGGCTCGACGCGAGAGTTTATATTTGGCACGGCTCGGAATGAGATCCTTGCTCCGAGGCTCCAGCCTCCCATGTCTTTAGGATCGCTCGACGAATAGAGTACGTCAGCCTTTCCAGCCTGACTTGCTCTTTCGCGTGTCAGGCTGGAAAGCCTGACGTACGGTCGAGCCTGATCAGAAGATTAAACAGTACCGAAGATCGTCTTGCCGGTGCTCTTCAATTCGTCACAGGCACGCATCATGCGCTTGCAAACTCCGGCTTCGCCCAGTTTCAGCCATGTGCGTGGGTCATAAGATTTCTTGGCACCGATTTCACCGTCGATCATCATGACTTCGTCGTAGTGCTTCATCATGAAGTCCACGACAGGTCGTGTGAATGCATACTGCGTGTCAGTGTCGATATTCATCTTGATCACGCCGTATTCCAGCGTTTCCTGCAGTTGAACTGCTGGAGTGCCTGAACCGCCGTGGAACACCAGATCGAACGCTGCGTCTTTACCGTATTTAGCTGTGACAGCTTTCTGACCGTCGCTCAGGATCTCTGGCTTCAGCTTCACAGCACCTGGCTTGTAGTGTCCGTGTACGTTGCCGAAAGTGGCAGCGAACATGAATCGTCCAATGCCGTGCAGTGCTTCGTGAACAGCAACCATGTCTTCTGGTGTTGTATAGAGCTTGTCATTTGCGATATCGGAATGATCGATGCCATCTTCTTCGCCGCCAACAACGCCCGCTTCGACTTCAAGAATGATGTCGTTTTCCGCGCACAGCTTCAGCAATTCTTTGCTGGTTGCCATGTTCTTGTCCAAAGGCAGTTCGGAACCATCGAACATATGTGAGTTGAAAAGGTTCCCTTGACCTGCTTTACGACGAGCTGCCGTGGCTGCGATCAATGGCTTCAGAAAACCATCAACCTTCTTTGGCTGGCAGTGATCGGTGTGAAGACCGATGAGTACGTTGTGTTTTTCAGCCAATCGGTGAGCAGCTTCTGCCAGGACCAATGTTCCAAAGACAGCGTCTTTAACATTCAGCCCAGACGCAAATTCACCAGCACCAGTGGAAAACTGAATGATCCCGTCAGACTTGGAGTCTGCAAATGCCTTCAATGCGCCATTGATCGTGGTGATCGATGTCACGTTGATCGCTGGATATGCATAATTGCCCTTTTGAGCTGCGTCGAGCATCTGGGCGTATTGTGTTGGTGTTGCTATGGGCATTCGTTCTAAAACCTTTGTATCTAAATTGTCGTCGGAAGTTCATTGATTGCCGGGTTATATCGACTGCCAAATGTGACGCAAGTGCGGTCTGCAATTCCACGAGATGCAGTCTGTTTGCTATCAAAACCAGGACCGCTACTACTGGATTTTCGCCGTTCCAGCATCGTTGGCTGTTGGAAGGCTTTTCACGCAATGGCGCAGAGCTCGCAAGTCGTATGTCTGGAAACCCGGATGTAGCGAAAGTCGTCAAGACTTTCGGCTGCTTTTCCGTGGGCTGCCGAAACTCTTGACGAGTTTCGCTACGGCAGTTCTTTTTCTTCGCCAGTTAACTGCAGAAACTTTTGTGGTTCTAAAGGTGGCAACACCTGCAACGCGACGTCATCCAACTGGATTTCTGCTTGTCCAGTTATCGCGACCGAGATGCGAAATTCTGAGGCCGCTGCGATGGGGCGAATCATTTCAAACGTCTGCCATTCCTGAGTGAGTTTGGGCCGCAAACCGCCTTCGGGGCCAAGGTCAGAATCGAAGATCAGAACAGGATGTGGTGAAGTTCCTGTCACTGTTCTGCCTTTTCTGATTCGTCCCTGCACCAAAACAACGTCGCCAGCATTGACCATGACAGCGGGAGTACTGAGCGTTAATGGAGTGCTGTCCGTAGTCACTCCACTGCGCGATTGCACGGCCTTGAGTTGCAGGACAGTATTGTTGCCCGTCGGATCATGCACCAAATCTGTCGTACAGTAGAATGAAGAATCAGCCGCAGTGTCCTGTTGCCAGCCGTCTTCAGAAAACAACTGCACATTTTCGAAATCACCGGATGGCAGCAGGTTCTCCGAAATTCGATGTTGCTGGCGATCAACGTAGTGCATCAACTTCCAGTGTTCCGGCAAAGTCGTGAAAGACAGGGCATGAGGCGATTGGCCCGGCGCGCTGAGTTCTGCAATGGCGTCGTTCCAACATGCCTGCTGAACCTGTCGCAAAATCCGCAGACAGTCATTGCTGCGAGCAGCAACTTCTTCGAAATCGCGGCTCGCCACTTCACGTTCCGCGCGATCCAGTTCTCGTCTGGCAGATGCCAGCAAAGCATCCACGCCTTGCGCGACACGGTGCCCTTCTCGTAATGATTCAACAACCTGCATCACGCGCAAGTACTTCAGGTTCGCCAGCTTTGCTGATTGTGTTGCCGAACGCTCAGCCAAACGAAGCACGCTGGCGCGGATTCGTCCGATAAGCTCCTGATCGGAAGAGACCAAAATTGCGGCACAGCGATCAAAGTTGTCAATTTTCACTCGCAGGCCACCAGCGGTAACATCGCGAGGTATGTAGCGAATTCCGGTTGTTGAAATTTGATAGGCCGATGCTGTTTCTGTCGCTGCCACTGTCAGTTCAATGCTGCGTTCGTACATCGGGCCGGGGACGATCTGCGATGATTCGTCCCAGTACGTTGGCAGAATCAGCATCGCGCGGCTTGATGTGATGACTGCCGCATCGGAACCGGCTGGTGCCGCAGAACTTCCCGCGCTGGTTGAAATGTTTCCGCTGCCGAGAGCGGATGGCATGGCAGACGGTGGCTTGCGTCCAAAAGCCGGCATTGCCGCTGCTTGTTTCTCTGACGCTGACTGCAGACTGAGATGACCATCCAATCGACCACGTGCCAGGAAAGGTTCAAGCAGTTCAATTTCCAGGCAGGCCAGTTCGATCGCGATCGCAGTCTCCTGATCAAGCGGATCTTGTGGGTCTAACGGCGACGTTTTCCAGAAACCCAGACCTTTACATCCCGCAGACACGGCAGCATACACCTGATGCTGAATTTGTTCAGGCTCCACAAAGGGCTGTTGAAGCCCCATCGCCTTACGCCATGCCTGCTGCGTCGATGACGGTTCAATTTGAATCCATGTCCATGGAAACGGCAGTTGACCACCAGAACGACGACGACGAAAGAGCAGATTTCGAAGTTCGCCGAAGCTGTCTGGTCGACCCACGACGTGGCGTCCGATGCCTATCAAATCAATTTCCCGCGCCGCAGCACCTTCGGCTTCAGTCACGTCGGCAAGCTGTGGACGCTGGAACTTCCTGTCGCCACTGCGGACTTCACGAGACCATGCCAGCAAATGCTCCAGGTCTTCACGCGATACCCGTGTCCCTAAAATCCAGCCAGAACCGCTCGGGCAAAGCTGATCAAGTGGCGGCAGACCCTGCAACAGCTTCTTAAAATCGCCCGGTTCAAATTCAGGATGTGGCGGAGTTACCAGGACGGCGAATTTCGATTCGTACAATTCACGTGCACGTTCGGCCTGCCGGAAATCATGCACCCAGATAGTGTTCAATCCCATCTGCTGCAGCATCTCAATCGATTCACCGTGATCCGGCGCGATTCGCAGGATGGTTGGTTTATGATTCAACTGAATTGAATCCAGTGAGATGTCCAGCGGCACATAATTGCGAACCTCTGGACTCACGGCATTCGACGTACCAAATACATTCGCCGCCATCTGTTCTACTTCATTATCGACGGCAACGACTGGTCCGCATTCGGAGTCGCGAATTTCCACGAACTGTTCGCCGGGAGTTGCTTCAACCATAATCGCGATGCCGACCACGATCGCGCCTTGAGCGTTAATGTTCGGCTGATGAAGTTCGGCCCGCAAACTGCGCAATTGAAATTCAATGGCCTGTTTCGTGGCTTTCACAACGAGTTGCTTTTCGACGTCGATCTCTCGCAGGATGTCGCCACGAACAATTGTCTGAAGCGGTTTTCCTGTGCGTGGGTCAATTTGATTGGGTAGCAAAATAATTAAACCCGATCGCAGTCCAGCGATTGAAGCGACAACGTTGATCTTCGCTTGATAGTCATTGTGCAACTGCGACGGCGTACGAGGCGATCGAAAGACCAATGGTGAATGAGGTCCGGCATTTTGGATCCGAAATCGATAAGCCGATGACGCTGCGTCAGGCAATTCAACGCGATCAATTCGAATGGCGTTGCTGTCTTTCGGAGCGAACCATGCCGGCAGTTCTTCTGATCTGCAAATGCGGCCAAATGTTGATGACAGAATTAGCAGGCTACATGCAAGCGTCTGCAATGCCACTCGTGGCAGCTTTATCGGCGTGAACCGGACACGCATTTGCTTCGGTGTCAGGCATGCACGCATGGCCGATGGCACAAGGGCTGCGCCCAAGACGTATGAAGGCTCCACGCACTCGCAGATTGATGAGTCCGTTGATGCATCGGGATTTGAGTTGGGCGTCGTTTTGCTCATGCCACTATTACTGTTCGTGCGTATACTTTTTAATTCTGGTCGTTCCAGAGTGTCTGAGAAACAGCATGTTGGCGGGCAGTATAGTGCAGATCCTGATTTGGCTCCGAGGTCAACTTGCAGGCTGTCGATTTCATCGTAACCCGACGCATGAGCGAGGGATTTGAGAGCAAGCATGCAGGCAATTCCATCCCTCATTGACGTTTCGGGTTGCGAATACACATGAAATCGACAGCCTGTTTGTGTGGTATGGTTGCAGAAAAACAGCACAAAAATGGTAAGAACGCTTGTGATTGGTCGCGCACGACTGAAGAATGTGGTTTTGCTCCCCGGAAAACTTAGATCCACGAGAGTCAAAACTTGCCTCTCAGGAACATTCTCGATGTCTTCTACCAACCGAATCAACGACTCAGCAGCCAATACACTTCCCGCAGAAATGCAGGAACTAGCGCGACTGGTTGATGCTGTAAGTGGCCCTGAAAAGCGGGCTCTCTCCATCGCCTATGAGCGTGTCGCTGAATCAATCCTGCGACGACGTCGAATTTTGAATCTGGTTCAGGAAGCTCTTTCCCAGTTGCGTCTGGACGTGAAGTACCTGATGTTTGACCTCGAAACGACACGCCGCGAACGTGATCAATTGCAGGCTCAGTTGGAGGAAAACGACCGCGGTTTCTAATTGAAATGAGCGGAACGGCGCTAGCCGCCGGTAAACGGCAGTCGATATCACTGTCCTCAATCGCGGTGCCAATTAAATTTTATTCGAGCGATCCTGAGCGGAATTCTGTCATCGAGCTTCAGCGAAAAAAAAGGCACTCCGACAGAGATGAGTGCTCTGCCGGAGTGCCTTCGCCCGACCCGATACGGTGTCACTGCATGGCAGTGATTATGTTCAATGTGTTTCGTATGTCATGCCGTCAGGCCGACAATGCAGTCCTGGTTTCACGCAGTCCGGTGGTACAGCCATGAGTTCCAGTCGTACTTCGTTTCCACCGGCCGCGACACCATGAATCGCAATCAGCGAACGAACGTCGTGCGAAGTCTCCTGCCCGTTCGTTTCTGGCACTGAGTACCATTCAAAACGACTCATTGAGTCGAAAAGTAAGCTGAAGTGCGTTAGATCAATTCTAAAACTAGCGTGGTCAATCTTGCCGTCTCTTGCGCCACCGACGATTTCCGTGGTCCCGAGATACATGCAGACTGTCCAGCCACGTTCATCAAATTGGCAGTCATAGCCAACTCGACCAACATGAGTGAGAGGTTCAAACAAGCTGGAGGCCCGCTGGATAAATCCCTTCAGCCATTCAGGCCGACAGTCACGCTGTTCCCTGCGTAATCGATACTGCTCCATCTGCTCAAGCAGTTCTTCAATGGACATGGGCAACCTGGTTGTTTAGTTGAGATCCCATTTTGCCTGCCTCGTTCCAGAGATTCCGAAAAGAGGCATCAGCAAGAAACTGGAATTCGTAACAGAGTTGAGAGCACATCCATGATGTTTGATAATCGCCAGAGCACCGGCTCCAGTAGTCAGAATGCCTGACTTTGAACACACGAATTATCGGGAGAGCCAGAGCCGCTGTTCACATATTTTCCACAACTCAACGCTGCGAATGCTTTGTCAAGTTCCTGTCCTGCCTGTCAGGACCTTACGCACGCATTGAGTGGTGCGTACCGAATGCTCCGGCTGCGCACATTACGAACAGTTGCACGCGATGAAACCAACTACCGAATACTTACGGCGTGCATCAATTGATATTTGGTAATGGTCGATGGCACATGAGGCTGGTTTCTCTTTCCTGGGCAAATTTTTCGTTTAGGTCGCCTTAAACCATGCAAAATCGGTCTTTTCGACACCCAGAATCATCCGATGCGTTTGTGAACTTGGAAAAGTGTTGTCAAGATGGAAGCTTTGAGCAAAATTTACGCATTGACTCGCCGCCAGAGCGATGGCGAGCGGCATGGATAATCGCCTTCCCCATTTAGAGTATGAGCACCGCTATGAAAAAAATCCTGTTTCTGATCACTGTCCTTTCTGCCTGCGGCCTGAC
>JBDNFT010001249.1:0-4984 GCA_041689695.1 Planctomycetaceae bacterium
AGCATCTTTTGTGAACGGATCTTGGCAGAAGGAAACATTAACGGTTTTAACACAATCACTAGTCCAACCAATAGCGTACAACATGCTACAAGTCGAAACGGCGAATCAATTCGCATTGCCGTGATACCAAATGCCGCCTTTTTGTTCATTGACTATTTCCTGCATCAGAAATATTTTGAACCGAAGTGCGACGTTCCGACGATCGACATTCCGTCAGCAGTCCCCAAAGCATCAGGATGCTGCCAAGGACCAGGAAGACGAGGCTGCCAGGAATCAGGATCGATGATGCAGAGTTTTGATTTGGAAATTGAACCAGGAGCGCATGACCATATGCCTGTTCTGCCCCAACCAAGAGCACTACCCCGCTGAGAAGTTTCATAACCTTTGCTTTCGTCTATTGAGAAAACTATTTTTACGATAAGGATTGTGCATGGCAGCGACGGAGGTTGCAAGCTCTCAAAAACTTCAGATTCAAGCTGCCACGAAAAAGGCTAAACCCATGTGTGTCTCAATAGAGCGAGTATCAGCGATCTCGACAAGCAATAGTCACAACCGAAGACCACCGAATGTGAAAAGCTATGGAAGCGGTTGCGGGCATTCCCCTTTTTTTATTCTAGAAAAGTCTCAACTGCCCGCTGTGCGAAAGTGGTGGCTTGAATTTGCTGGCATCGAGTGCTGGCAGATGTTCAAAACCATACTTGTGACGGAAGATCTGAAACAGCGAACGGATCTGGTCTGCAATCTCGCCCGTGCCAACCATTCGTTTTCTAAAATCTGAATCGTTGAGCTTGCCGTTGCGAGTTTGCCGCACGAGACTCTCGACCTTCTCTGCTTTAAGAGGCTGCGTTCGCAGAAGCCATTCGCGAAAGACAGGTTCCACCGTCAACGGTAGTCGCAGTAAAATGTATTGAGCGTCAGTCGCTCCCGCTTCCCTTGCTGCTTTCATGATCGCCGGTGCCTCATGGTCATTCAAGCCGGGGATGATTGGTGCGACCATCACTCGTACAGGCACGCCTGCATCCGCCAATATCTTTATGGCCCGAAGTCGTGCGGCGGGAATACTCGTGCGTGGCTCCATCACGCGTGCCAATTCAATGTCCTGCGTCGTGATCGACAAGTTGACGTGTGCCAGATTCCTTGCCGCCATATCCTGCAGCAAATCAAGGTCTCTTAGAACCAGTGCGTTCTTGGTGATGATGCTGATCGGTTGATTGCACTCGTTCGCCAATTCAAGGCATTGTCGTGTCAGCCGAAACTCACGTTCGGCGGGCTGGTAACAATCGGTGACGCCGGAAAAGATGATGGGCTCCGGAAGCCAAGCGTCACGTGCGAGGAATTCCCTCAACAGCCTTAGAGCATCATGCTTCACGAAGATCTTTGTTTCGAAGTCCAGGCCGGCATTCAATCCAAGGTACTCGTGCGAGTTTCTGGCATAACAATAGGCGCACGCATGGACGCATCCCCGGTATGGATTAACGCTGTAGCGGAAGGGAATGTCCGGGGAATCGTTCTCGGACACAATGCTCTTTGAAGTGTCTGAGAGATATTGAATCTTGCGGTCGGTACGTTCCTTCAAGTATTCGTCATCCCACTCCAGATGTTCCAAATCTGATTCGGCATAGACACGTTCAAATCGATTGGTTGGGTCAAGATTTGATCCGTGTGTCATTGGGTGCCTGTTTGAGTGCAATGTTTAACCGGCCGAATGAGTCCCGGCGAAGTTGGCTGTGTTGAAGTTGCGCTATTCGACGTCCCGGGTGATGATTCGGTCGAAAAGAAAGGCAATTATCACAACCCGACGCGTCAGCGAGAGATTTTTGGGCACGCAGCCGAACCGGCAAAACCCTATCCCTCACTTACGTTTCGGGTTGCGATATCTAAAAAGACGCAACTTCAAATGTTGCCTGCGGGCGTTTTCTCGCCTTCCTTCAGCAGCCAGGCATTCGCATCAGCAAGCTGCGAATCTTCGAACTCCGATTCCGGAGCTGCCTTCTCATAATCCACGGCGTCGCGAGATATCAACCAGTTTCGCCACTCGTCCTTTGACATAATATGTTCGTGGCCATCATCGGGCTTTACCCCCCACTCATCGTCTGATTTCATACCTTCAGCACGATGAATGTTGACGCCGCTGGGACGAAAGTAACTCGCTGTTGTGAGCTTGAGCAGGCTTCTGCCGGATTCCAGTCGCAGCACTGTCTGTACGCTGCCTTTTCCAAACGTTCGTTCTCCGACAATGATCGCTCGGTGATTGTCCTGCAACGCCGCGCTGAGGACTTCACTGGCCGAAGCACTGTAACGATTGACAAGCACCGCGATCGGCAGATTGGAATACTTTGCCCCACGTTTGGCCTTCCAGGCACGTTCAGGCACCGTGCGACCTTTGACGCTTACGATCGTGCCTTCTTCAATAAACATATCCGATATTTCGATGGCCGCAGACAACAACCCGCCTGGATTGGATCGCACATCCATGATCAGACCTTTAACACCGGCTTCAACCAGAGCATCCATCGTTTGCCGCAAGTCGTCTGCTGTGTTCTTGCTGAAGTGAGTAATTCGCAGGTACCCGATTTTTGCCGTGTCGTCTAATATGAAGTTCCACGAATGATCAGCATTTCGATTGTGCCCGACCACTGTTGGAATCTGAATAACCTCTCGCATTACGGGCACGTGCTCAGTTACGGTTGAGCCCGCTCGCAAAATACCGAGATCGATTGATCGACCCGGAGGCCCTGTCAGTCGCTGCGTGAGCGCGGCTTGAGTCAGACCTTTCGTCGTCTTGCCATCGACTTCGACGATTTCGTCACCGGCTTTCAGGCCCGCGCGAAATGCCGGCGAACCAGGTAGCGTGTTGACGATTTCGAGTTTTCCGCCAATTCCATTGACGTGAATTCCGATGCCGCCAAATTCCTGATCGATATACTTATCGAACTCACGCACGTTTTTGGGAGCGATGTAGGCAGAATACGGATCCAGATGCGTGGCCATGCCTTGAATCGCAGATTCGACAAGATCTCGTCGATCGACATCTTTGACGTAACTGACATCGATCTGTTCGTACGCCTCCGCGAACAATCGCATCAGTTCGAAATCTTCACGAGTTCTATCGATCGCCGTTTTGTCTTCAACCGCCTTGAGTTGCGGCTGAGCGGCATAATAACCAGCCGTTGCGGCCAGCAGACACATGAGAATCGACGACGTTATTTTCATGGAAGTCATTCCAGGGGAAGATATTCAGGCAGGCATTTGCAGGAGCGATTTGCATCGGACGTCACTTCGGACTGAAATACGGACCCGCAGGATAGTTCATTCCGGTTCGCCACGTGAAGACACGAACCCAAAATTCTGATCCTGTTCCGCGTTCAATGGAAAATCTGTCGGATCGATTCTGTCCAACTGCTAAGCAAAATACGAATGTCAGTCCCCGTCGCATGGATGAACGGCAACTTGATTCCCTACTCGCAGGCTGCAGTGCCTGTCTGGGACATGGGCGTCGTGGCCGGAGCCTCCGTGACCGAAATGGCTCGCACATTCGGACACAAGCCGTTTCGGATCTCGCAGCATCTTGATCGCCTGATGGATTCTCTTTCGAAGATCGGATTTCCGCAACAATACGACAAACAGCAACTGCTGCAGGCAATCGATGACGTGCTGGCCATCAATCTGCCGCAGATTCCCGCTCACAGCGATCTTGGTATTGTTCTCTTTTCCACCGCCGGACCAAACGCCACATACCTTGGTGCTGAAGTCGCGAAAGGGATTTCAGCGACAACGGCTGTCCACACGTTTGAGTTGCCTTTCGCCACATGGCGAACGCAACTCCGCGACGGAGTCCGTTTGCGAATTGCCAACGTGCGACAGATTCCGGCCGAGTGTTTTGACGTCACGTTAAAAGTCCGCAATCGACTGCACTGGTGGCTGGCAGATCAAGAGGCCGCAAAACAGGAACCCGGTAGCAAAGCGTTGTTGCTGGATCATGCCGGCTTCATCACGGAAACAAGCACGGCTGCTTTGCATCTTGTCTGCAATGGTCGAATCATCACGCCTGATTCTGGGGTGCTGAACAGTCTGAGCAGCCAGCTCGTCGAAGAGTTCGCAATAGCACTCAGTATCCCATTTGAACGCCGCCCGGTTCCACTTGGAGAAATTCGATACGCCAGTGAAGTATTTCTGTCTTCGAGCGCGGCCACGCTGCTGCCGGTGAGTCACGTCGGAGGCGAGAAAATCGGCACAACGTTTCCTGGCTCGGTGTTCAGCCAGATGACCGCCGCGTGGAGCCAGCTTGCTGGAATCGATATCGTTCAGCAGCTTTTAGCGTCTACCTCGGTATGATGCGCGCATCTTGCAGAAGGCGAACAACGTGAGTGGCTACTGGCAACGAGCCGGTAGGCTCCTTTGGGTCAAGGGCTCTCAGCCCTTGTTGGGCGCGCAGACATGAATGATGCCTCGGCAGAAATCCGGCAGATCGTCTGGCTTTCGGCTGCTGACAAAATGTCGATCGACGACAACTGACGCATCTTCGAAGATGGCACCGGCATTGATCAGGTCGTCCTTGATGCCTGGCGATCCGGTGACTTTCACGCCGCTGTAAACCTTGGCTGAAATCGGAATCCAGCCGCCATGACAGATCGCGGCGACCAGCTTTCCGGCTTTCGCAAATTCCTGGGTAATTCGCAATACCTCCGGATCACGGCGCAGCTTATCAGGCATCCAGCCCCCCACGCAGATCAGACCGTGGAATTTCGATGTATCAATGCCCTGAATCAGGTTCTCTGACACGCAAGGATACCCGTTCTTCCCCATATACTTACGACTGGATTCCTGGCCGGCGACCACAAAAGTTGCGCCCGCTTCGATGAGTCGATGTTTCGGATACCAGAGTTCCAGATCTTCATAGTCGTCACCGACGAAGCACAGAAACGACTGGCCTTTGAGAACGCTGGGGGATGAGTGTTCAGCGAAAGAAGATTTTTCTGTTGAG
>JBDNFT010001250.1:0-6133 GCA_041689695.1 Planctomycetaceae bacterium
GCCAGCCATTCGCCGAAAGTCTTGACGACTTTCGCTACAGTTCTTCATGAATCCACGCTGCGTTAAAGTATTCGCCGGAACAATTCTCAGTGACGACAGAGCGACAATTTATCCGCGAGCTGCAATCAAAGTTTCCGAATCGCGCACCAGTACTGATTGGCATTGGTGACGATGGTGCGGTGCTGGATGTTTCTGCAGACTCACAACAAGTTGTCGTGACTGATCTGTTACTGGACGGAGTGCATTTTGATCTTCAAGTGACGTCGCCGTTTCTGGCCGGACGCAAGGCAGTAGCGGTGAATCTCAGCGATCTGGCAGCCATGGGGTGTCGTCCAACGGCGGCATTCGTGTCAATTGCGATTCCACGTCACGGTATCGGCATGTCGCAGAATTTTCTCAGCGAACTGTATCGTGGCATCCAGCAAATGACCGACGAGTTTCAATTCGCTCTTGCGGGAGGCGATACAAATTCGTGGAACGGACCGTTCGCGATCAATGTGTGCCTTACCGGGGTTCCATTTTCTGAACGACCATTCCTTCGTTCTGCTGCAGAAGTTGGGGATGCCATTTTTGTCACCGGCCCGCTGGGTGGCAGCCTGCTTCATGGCCGCCATTTGTCGTTCATGCCTCGCCTGCAGATTTCCCGATGGCTGGCTCGCACCGTGGCAGTGCATGCCATGATGGATATTTCGGACGGATTGTCACTGGATCTGCACCGCATGATGGAAGCGAGTGGCACCGGCGCGGAGATCATGGCATCGGCAATTCCAATACATACGGATGTGCCGACGCTCGATTCAAACGAACGACGGCTGGCAGCCGCATTGAGCGACGGTGAAGATTTTGAACTGCTATTTACAGTTGGCGAATCTGACGCATCGATTTTGACAGCGGCCGCCGATGACGCAAAGATCTCCATCTATAAAATCGGGCAAGTCAGAAACGAGGTCGACATCGACCTGATCGATGCGGATGGAAACCGCAGTAAAATGCAAGACTCCGGCTGGCAACATACCGTTTGAGCGACACACACGGCTGATGATCTATATAATAAATCCTTAACAGCGTTGGGTGAGGGGCGGATTTAACATGGGTTCTTCAGCTTCATTAGTCACGATGAGGGTTGCAATCTAGTTTGCAACTTCCGGATGGTTCTCCGGAATCAGCCAGATCCAGCTCTTACCAAGTCGTCCGCCGTAATTTCCAGCGGTGATATTTACGACGCCGTCAACCGCAGAGGCGGCTTTGATCGATGCTTGAGTTGCCGCACTGACGGAGGCTAAGTCACGACCGTTGATAATGATTTCCATCACGGATTTCACGCCGTCCGGAATGAGGGATTCGACACTTTCGCGGCCTTTGAGCGTCGGGCAGAATGAATCATTGGTACTGGCAAAAAGAAACTTGTAGCGACTTCCTGCCTTGGAGCCACTGGCAGCGATGCCACCGGGAAACGGTGTGATGACACCGGGCACGTGCTGGCAGGCTTCAACGGCTCGTTCTGCAGCCAGAAGTGAGGCGTCTTCTGACGTCGCCATAAACCACAGGTTGCCGCCCATGATGCCATCGTGATAACTGAAACGACGATCAACACAAAAGTCGCCACCCATCGTCGGCAAGACCCACATTTTTCGGCCGAACCGATCTTCGATACGTTCAAAGCCGTCACCGAAGAACGCAATTTTTCGTCCGAGGCGATAATACGGTTCTGAATCACTCAACGAAAAACATCGTGCCGTGGCACATGTCAGCACGTTTTGACTGATACGTGTCAGCAGCGTCTTTTCCAGGGCTTCCACGCGGTGCTTCCAGAAGCGTGGTACGTGCAATTGGCAAATGGCACCAGGTCTTCCGTCTGGAGTCTGGAAGGATTCATCGCCGCCGGGGCCGACGTAACGATCAAGGCCAGCTTCGCAGTCACAACGAATGGACGATGACGCGCAGCCGGTCGCTGCATTGATCGCATGGTCCAGCCATTTGGGGTCCCGAGCAGTGATCAGAAATTCGACGTACAGACTTCGAAATGCTTCAGCGTATGTATCTTCAACGATCGAGGTTGTGGTCATCGGAAAGCAATTTGATGTTTGAAAATGAATCACAGGAAAATTTAAGAATCTTGCGGAAGGCAGGAGCCTCCTGTGCAGTGTGTTTCAAGGCTGCCGCACCGGAACGAGCAAACCGCAAGAACTAGCTGCGACCGCGACCATTGTAGACGTGGTCTTCGGTAATTAACTTGTCCATGTAGATATCATGGTCAGCCACAGGAATCTCTTCGAACACCTGGCACTCGAAAGCCAAGGCCACGAGTGGCGTGTCCTTGCGAGCGTGCTGCAGAAGTTTGTCGTAGTAGCCTTTGCCATGTCCCATGCGACCGCCTCGACGATCGAAGCCGACCCCCGGAACCATAATCAGGTCCAATGATTCTACCTGGACTTGCTTTTCAGGCAAGCTGCGTAGTTCTGTGCGTGGCTCAAGAATTTTGTACATCCCGACTTCAAGCTCGTCCATAGAATCCAGGCGGAACAATTCCAGTTCGCCTTCAGCATTGCACCACGGGATGATGATCGTTTTCGCAGACTGCAAAGCAAGCTCTAAATCGTGGCGAGTCCGAACTTCGCTGCGAACATCGATATAAAACATGACCGTTTCCGCTTCCGCGTATTCTGGCAGCGACATGAACGCGCCCACGATGCGACGGCTGAGGTCGTCTTTGTTTTCCTGAGCGTTGCGATTCGCATGAGCCTGCTTGCGGAGAGCGTCTTTGCGTTCACGAATGGAGATTTCAGTAGTCATGCTGATGTTCGATCCCGGCTGGATGAGAAGAGTGCGACGGCTAAACGCAGCTTTTACCGTCACTTTGGACGCCATTCAACTGGCAAAGCACGACGATTGTTAATGTTTCCAAACGTGGAGTCCAATCGATGGATTTTACAAGGCTTTACGGCGGATCGTAGCCACCGGGATGCCACGGATGACAGCGGGCGATACGACAGATGCCTCGCCACGAACCGAACAACAATCCGTACTTTCGAACGGCAAGGATATAGTATTGACTGCACGACGGATGAAAGCGACAAGTGCGCCCAAGGACCGGACTGAGGATTTTTTGATAACAGCGAACCGAGATGATGGCCGCCGCCGCCGGAATGAAAATGGCGCGAGCCCGCCAGCTTGCTGGCCAAAAGGTGGCGGCACTGGACGTCGGCGAGCCGCCCGCAAAAGCGTCTGCTGTCGAATTTTCTGCCGTCGATCGCTGTTTCGCAGAAGTTGAATTGTCGGCGACCGGATCATTCACAAATCAACTCCAGCCCCGTTTTCAGACCCTGCCCTGTTTTCAGCATGGCGTGATTCATTCGCAGATGCAATCCGCGTCGACAACTTTCTGATCAACGTCCGCAGTGAATTGCGATAGTCCTGCAGCGTAGAATCATCGCGTTGCCGAGGCACCGCGATCAAATCAAAACTCCCTGGAAGATCGTGTTGCAGACATCGAAATGCCTCACGAATTCTTCGTCGTTTGACATTGCGATACACAGCAGATCCATGTTTGCGTGAGACACTCAGTCCCAGGCGATTGACTTTCAGATCGTTCGCGGATGCAAAGATTAATAAGTGGCCATCGCCGGCTCGCTGCCCGGCTGCATAAATTCGCTCAAAGTCCTGCGAACTTCGCAAGTGCATAGATTTTGGACACGGGTAGCGTAGTTGTGTCATGCGATTCTGATCATTTGTTTTTGTTCCCGCCGTGGCAGCTTTGGCTCGTAGCTTCCGATTTTTGGCAGGACTGGCAGTTTAGGGGGTTAGTTCCGGATGTTCTGATTTTACGGAGGCTGCCAGTGCTGTCTGGGACAGTGACGGCAAAACCGCGCTATGCGGGACAACCGGACTTTTAGGAACAGACGATAGAACAGGATATGGGCACAGGTTGATTTTATATCTTCACCTGCGGTAATTGTTCTTCTCGCTGTGGAATTTAGCAGCCATCGAGTCAGACTTGTACTGAATCAGTGGCTTCGCCGTTTTACAAACGAAGCCGTTGCCGAATCTACTGGATTCTCTGCAGGCTGGAATCGCTGTTTCGGGGGTTAAAGAGATGACGAATCGAAAACTCATTCGCAAGATGTTGTTCGCGGCCACATTGACGATGTCAACCGGCATTGGAACAAGTGCATTCGCCTGGCAGCAATATCAACCCGGCGAACCGGGCAAGCAAATCCCGCAAGGCAACACCACGGTCACTCAGGAACTGAATCGCATGTTTCAGGAAAGTGGCCAGACAATGCCTTCAATGATTGCCCAGGATCTCCCGAATGCGAACGTCCCGACTCAAGGACAGGTTCGACCCAAACAACAACAGCATGCACCAACGACGCAAACTGTGAATGTGCCTAATCAACAAGCTGCTGCTCAGAATGCAAATGCGCCGCAGAATCGACCAGTTCAGCAAAACGCGGCACAAACGCGTCAGGCGAACCCACCTGCCAAGCCCGGCGTTCTTACGAAGTTCTTTGGAAAATTTCGAGGCGACAAGGTCGGCAATGATCCAAACTACAGACCTCCTGTGCCACCGGAGCATAATACTACGGCACCAAAAACGACGACCAACGGCAATACGAATCCAACGGCTGCTGTTGGAAGTGCGTCAACTGTGGCTCCAATGACTCCGCCGACAACGAAAGTGGCGACAACGAAAGTGCAGACAACCAAAGTACCAGCAACCGCAGGAAAGGTCGCTCAGAATCCCGCGGTGACACCGCCGGGCAATCGACAGCCGAGGGCTGCAAACCAATCCGCGACATCTCAGGCCTATCATGGCAACAAACCACAAATGCCGCAGCCGGGAAATGCTGCAATCGTTCGCAACGGTGCCACGAGCCAGATTCCGCCACGATCTGGCAGCACGGTCCAGCCTGTCAACCGGCACAGCAACGGCAACGCCGCAGCAGTTGCTGGCGGCAATCAATCTGCGTACACACAGCCCGGATCTGCACCAAGGTTCATGACTGCAACGAATTCCACCGCAGTCATCAAGAAGCACGCTGCTGCGGCACCAGGTGCTGGTGACAAATTCGACGAAGATTTTCAGCAAGAGAATGTGAACTCAGCCACCGCGCGTCCGGCAGCTCAGGATCAAATAAAAACTAGCGCGACACAGCAGCCAGTCGGTACGGCGAGATCGACCGCAGCTGATGACGATTTCGATAGCCCGTTTCTTAGCGACGCGGATGCAGGTGCAGAGTCTGATGTTCTGGATCTGGATGCGTTGATCGATATCCCTGACGGTCCATCAAGTTCTGCTAAAACTGCCACTGTGGAGACGTTGCAATCAGCTCCGCCAGTGGTGGAAGAAACCAGGACTGCCGAAACAAGGACCAGCGAATTTGACGTTAACGAAAACGAGAATAAGAGCTCAACGGAATCTCAACTGGGGCCAGATGAGAACCCGTTTACTGGCGTACAGCTCGATTCCTCCGATGCTGAATTCTTTGGCGGTGCTGAGCCTGCAGCTCCAGCGACCGACAATTCAATACCGTTGACTCCAATGGAAGATTTCCGTCCAGATCTTCCCGCGATGGATTTGTCGCTCGACGGTACACCAGGCGGCGAAGTACCGTCGGTTGATTTGCCTGGTATGGATGAAACTTCTACCGATTTCGATTCGATAGGCATGTCGCCTGGTTCGCAGAATCAATCGGAAGCCAATCCTGCGTCGTCGCCCGAAGCAGAGACGGCAGGCCCAGCCCAACTGCAAGCGAGTCCCGATGTGCCGGCTGCAATGAGCGAGGCTGAGACAGAACAGCTTCAGCAGATGGCTGAACAGGAACGCAGGAAGCAGCAGAAGCGACTGATTCAGTCTCGTGCGGGACAGACCGGCTTCAAGGGATTTTGTCCAGTTGCCTTGCGTGAACGCAGAGAACTGGTGGAAGCCAATGAACAGTTCACATCGACGTTCGGCCTGCAGGCATATGCGTTTTCCTCCGCCGAATCCAAAGCTGCGTTCGATGCTGAACCATCACGCTACGCTGCGGCAGCGGGCGGCAGTGATGTGGTTGTGCTGGTGAACAGTGGCGAAGAGCAGGCCGGGCAACTGGATTACGCTCTGTGGTATCGCGATAGACTTTATCTTTTCCGC
>JBDNFT010001251.1:0-6808 GCA_041689695.1 Planctomycetaceae bacterium
CGCATCTCTCGTGAAGTCGCGATTCAGTTCCTGCGTGATCGGCTCAGGATCGCAATCGACCAAGGGGATACTGAGGTTGCCACAAGCACAGTTGAGGTGCTTGGGATGCTTCTGGCAGAAGAGGCTCGCAACGACGTGAAGGCCGCTGAAGATGCCGATCTGGTGGACGAAACATGGATCGGCGAACGTTGCTTCGAAAGACAATTGGCCAAGGGCTTGGCTGCATTCGAAGAGGCGAAAGATGCCTTTCTTCAATACAACGCAAATATCTCAGCGGATAGTTTAGGCTCGCTTCCATTGTTCAGCGAGAAACGGTCGGACGATCAGACTCTGGACAGCGTCCTTGAGGAAATTTGCCAGCCATTTGTCCAGCTTCCAGAGAATGCGATCCGGTGGGCAAGAGAACACCGCGAAGAAATCAAACCGTCTCTGATCCACATCATTCAGGAGGTTCCGGAACTCGCTAAACGTCGATCGGCTGACAGTGACTTGCCGGAAACTCACGCCCACATAGTTGCGTTGTATTTGTTGACGGAGTTTGGCAGTCAGGAGATTCTTCCCACACTCCTCGACCTCCTGAGTGACTGCGATCAAAGCGTAGTAGACTGTTTCCTGGACATCATTGATCAAGACATGGCCCAGATTCTGGCACGATTCGCTGATGAGCCTGGCCAACTTAAGACTCTCATCAGCAATCCCGAAGTGAATGAGATCGTACGTCGTGACGCGGTCGAAGCGATCGTCTGGATGGTCACCGAAGGCAAGATTGATCGCAATCAAGCGATTGCGTTGTTGCTCGACTGGCTGCAGGAAAGCCGGGAGTCCGCCGACACAGTTCTGACGACATGGATCGCCAATTCGCTAATGGATCTGGGGGCATCTCAGGCACGCCAAACCCTTGTTGATGCGTGTGACGAAGGCGAAATGGAAGAGATCTGGATCTGCACGGAGGAGATTAAGGACGCTCTTTCCAATGGAAATAATACCTACTCACAAATTCTTGAGAACCACCATTCAGATCGTATTGAGAATACCGTGACTGAGCTGCGTGCCTGGAATTGGACTGGTTCTCAGTCCGAAGACAACGATTCGGAAGATGACTGGAGTGAAGACGAAGAAGACGCCCTCTCGGGCGACGAAGAGTTCAGAAAACTGTGGCTGAGTGTGCGTGATCGGCTTAGCCCCTATCAATTGACGGAGTTCGAACAGTCAGGAGTTCTCCCGGCGCTCGATGACTTCGATGAGTCTGATGATGAAAATTATCGCGAACCATCGGGAGTGACGTCCACGATCCGGCTCGACGGCCCCAAAGTCGGCCGTAACGATCCCTGTCCCTGCGGCAGCGGAAAAAAGTACAAAAAATGCTGCGCTAAGACCGACTCATGATCGAGCATCCTATGCTCTGGATCAGTCAGACGTCGCTAACGTCCTTGTCGTAACCGTTGAGTCCGTGGCCGTTCAGGAAGGGGGCTGAAATTAAGTGCGTCAGAGTTTCTATGCTGAGATATTCTTTTGCTTGTCAGGCGAAAAAGCCTGACGTACTTTTTCGTATCTTAATTCAGGACGAGTCCTAAGATCGTTGCCTGAAGGCGGCGGCAGACGTCAACGGCCGTCGCAATGTCGTCTTAGGTGCAGCCAAAATCAAACTTGTTGCAACTGAGCCAGCAACTCAGTCTTTTCGATCAGTTCTGACACCGCGAAAAATCCAGTTGGTGACCCTGAAGCAAATTTACTCCTTGCAAGTGAGGCAGCAAATACGGACATGCCGGACACTTGCTTAATCTGGAACTCGTTGTGCAGCAGGTCAAGGCATGGGTCAATGTTGTCGCGTGGGCCGTCCAGATCGATGACTGCCAGGCTCACTGCTGCGGCACACGTATTTAAGTGCGAACGCACTATCGGGACCAGCATCGGTAGTGCCACACATTCGCAGTTCAAGGCATGAAGTATGCCTGTCACCGTCCTGCGGATCTCTGCATCGTCTGACACGACGATTACCTGACGACGGCTCGTTGTTTCTTTCACGCTGGGAAACACGCTGCGGTGTGCGAAGACTTCTTCACCGGCGGACATTGGAAACAACGGCTGATCGCCAGTCAGAAAACCAGTAAGCTCCAATTCGATCAACGCTGCAGCAGATGCAACGGGGACTCGAAACGCGACGGGCCACAGTTCATGGCTGCGTCCATCCGCTGTACACCATGGGCCATAGCAAACCATGATGCGCGCAAATAACAGCCGTCCGATAAAATCATTGATCTGATCCTGAGCATATTCATCGGAGTACGATTGCAACACCACAACAAAATCGGCTGCCAATGTTTGGCCAAGGCCGGCCTGCAGTGCCGCTGATAGCGTCTGAAATTCGGCAACAACTCGCATCCGCAAGTCGTGCCGTAACGTCAGCAACAGATCGCGAAACGCAGCGTCAGTGTTGCAGCTGATGATGACGATATCTGCTGTTTTTGTATCTGTTATTGGCACTTATTCACTTTCAACGACTCATAAACAGAAGCAATCTCGGCTGAGACTAAATCAACAGACCGCTGGTGACGATCGCTACAGATCAGTGCCGACCGTCTTAAAGCAGGTTGCTCGCCAGCTCCGCCAGTTCGCTGCGTTCGCCTTTTTCGAGCGTCACGTGAGCGAACAGCGGCTGGCCAACCATGCGGTCAATAAGATAGCACAGACCGTTCGACAGAGAATCCAGATACGGATGATCGATCTGTTGAATATCGCCCGTGAACACGATCTTCGTGCCTTCTCCGGCACGCGTGATGATGGTTTTGATTTCGTGGGGATTTAGATTCTGTGCTTCGTCCACGATAAAGAAGACTCGCTGCAAACTGCGACCGCGAATGTAGGCCAGAGGCGTCACTTCCAGGTGATGTTCCGCGAGCAGATCCTGAACTTTGGGACCGCCGCTGAGTTCCGATAACGGCGGTCGCATGACGGCCATGTTGTCGTACAGCGGCTGCATGTAAGGATCAAGCTTGGCCTGAATGTCGCCGGGCAGAAATCCCAGATCGCGATTGCTGAGCGGCACCGCTGGTCGCGCGAGAAGAATCTGGCGATAGCGTTTCTTACATTCCAGTGCAGCGGCCAGAGCCAGCAACGTCTTTCCTGAACCAGCCTTGCCTGTTAACGTGACGAGCTTGATCTCATCATTCATCAAGGCACGCAGCGCGAATGATTGTTCGGCATTGCGAGGTGTGACCCAGGATGCATCGACGCGATCGATTCGAACAAACGATTTCAAATGTGGATTGTATGTCGCAATGACAGACTTCGATCCATTTCGCATGACGAAATTCTCATTCGCAATTGGCTGTTTGACACAATCCAATTGATCGGCTGCCACGATCCCTTCGCCGTGAAAGAACTGTTCAAGCACACTTGATGAAAGTCCTTCGAGTAATCGTTTTCCGGAATAGAGCTTATCTATGCTCTCGACCTTGTCCGTGCTGTAATCCTGAGCGCGGATGCCAAGGGATTTTGCCTTCATTCGAAGATTCGTATCTTTCGTCACCAGTACCACAACACGCGGTTCTTCATCGTGTTGCAGTGTCAATGCGATGTCGAGGATACGATGATCAGGGCAGTCTTCAAGGAATGCATCATTCATCCGCTGCTGATGATTGGCTTTCATCGCAATCCGGATTTTTCCGAGACCCTCGCCGATGGCAATACCGTCTGGCGAAAGTACGTCGCCGGTAAGTTCATCCAGGCGGCGAAGGAAAGAGCGAGCCTGAAAATTAATGTCTTCATTGCCTTTCTTGAAACGATCCAGTTCTTCAAGAACCGTGATCGGAACGGCAATGTCGTTGTCTTCAAAGTTCTGCAGACAACCGGCGTCGTGCAAAATCACGTTCGTATCAAGTACGAACAATTTAGTGGCTGGGTGAGAGACCTGTTCGATCATATACTCTTCCCTGTGTGATGTTGGACATTCTTGTACGTCGCCAGTCGCACAACCTGCTGACTCATGCAGCGACGTTGTTAATCTATTTGAAATACGATTTTTCCGCAACCTGCGTTGACCTTTCGTTAAGAAACAGGAGTGAATTGTGAAGATTCCGAAAACTGCCTTGATCGCAGGCTGCGGTTATGTCGGGCACCGATCGGCTCGCGTCTGGAAAGAACACGGACTGCAGGTCCACGCGATTACGCGCAGTGTCGAAAAAGCCAAAGAACTGAGCAAAGAAGGAATTGAACCCATCGTTTTTGATATGGCGGAGACAACAATTCCGACACTGCCGGACGTGGATGTCGTTCTCTAGAGTGTTGGGTTTGAAAGGTCTTCGGGATCGTCACGTCAGGCGATTTGGATCGATGGTCTGAAACGTCTACTGAACGCCCTGCCAGTTCGTGGCGATGAAAACGGCAGAAGAGTTTTGTATACATCCAGCACAAGCGTTTACGGCAATGGTCATGAACAGGACGTCGATGAAAATACGGTTCCGAATCCAACAGCCGAAGGCGGTCAGGCGTGCGTGGCGGCCGAGGAACTTCTGCAGGAGTATTCTTTGCGAAGCTCCACGAGTGTTTCGATTCTTCGATTGGCTGGAATCTATGGACCGCATCGACTGCTGCGTCGCCTTGAAGATCTTCGCAATAACACTCCGATCACATCACCGCCGGATGAATGGCTGAACCTGATCCATGTCGATGATGCGGTCTCGGCCATTGATGCTGTCAGCAGAATGGCATCGCCGCCTTCGCTGATGAACGTTGTCGGCAACAAGAGCGCAACTCGCGGCGACTATTATCGGGCATTGGCAAAGTTGGCTCACGCTCCCGCACCAGTATTTACGGTGTCTTCCGAATCAACTGCAGAGACGACTCCTGCATCACAACCAGTGACGTCGAAGCGTCGAGGTGGAAATCGCCGTGTCGTTAGTATCGTTCGTGAAGCTCTGGGGATTGCTTTCAAATTCGATTCGATTGAAGATGGGTTGAACGATGCGTTACGGCGGTCGTGAGACATTGCTTGCAGGCTGTCGCTTTAATCGTAACCCGACGCGTCAGCGAGGGATTTGAGAGGAAGAATGCAGGCGATTCCATCCCTCACTGACTTTTCGGGTTGCGAATACACATTAAACTGACAGCCTGCCGGGGGAGATCCGCAACAGTGTGAACTTTTTTTGACCGTCAATCGTTGCAATTCCTTCCCAATTGATCCGCTCTGAACCGTCTGGCAAAAAACAGGCGTCCCCGCTTTTGAAATCGTCGTTGAACTGTACAATTTGCCCGCCTCCTGACCAGACGTCGGTGTGTACCGATGTCCGGTTTCTTTTTGCGACGACCGCATCGGAGTCTCGACAGCGGCGTTCACGGGAAGCCGTTCTTTTTCTTTGAGAGTGATTCTGTGCCGGCAACATCAGTGATTGGACTACAGTGGGGTGACGAAGCCAAAGGCAAGGTCGTCGATCTGCTGACAGAAAAACATAACATCGTCGTGCGTTATCAAGGCGGAAACAACGCCGGTCACACGGTCAAATTTGATGGCCATACTTACAAGCTCAGCCTGCTGCCGACCGGTATCCTGCACAGCCACGTGAAATCCGTGATCGCACCGGGCGTTGTTGTGAATCCTCATGCGGTCCTGAAAGAACTTGACGGACTGAAAGCCGGCGGACAGGATTGCAGCGATCGCCTGATGATCAGTGATCGCGCTCACGTGATCTGCCCCTGGCACCTGCTTGAAGAAGCCGCCTTGGAGAAATCTCGCGGAGCTGCCGCAATCGGTACCACGATGCGTGGTATTGGCACGTGTTACCGTGACAAAGTCGGACGGTCTCATGCGATTCGCATCGGCGATCTGATCAATCGTGACGCCTTCGCCGCAAAGGTGCGTGAGATCGTTCCCTTCAAGCAAATCATCCTGAATGCTCTCAATCCTGATGGCGAACAGATGAATGTTGATGCGATCATTGCAGAGTACTCAACGGCCGCCGACAGAATCCGCCCGATGGTGGCTGATTCCACAACTTATCTGCTGGACGCTCTTGAAAACGGCAAGTGGTTGTTGTTCGAAGGGGCTCAGGGAAGTCTGCTGGATGTGGATCACGGCACGTTCCCATATGTCACGTCGTCCAATAGTTCCGGCTGCGGTATTCACAGCGGCAGTGGTGTACCGGAACGCGAGATTAAGAAAATGATTGGCGTCGCCAAGGCTTATACGACACGTGTCGGCGGCGGACCGTTTCCCTCAGAACTCGACAATGAAATCGGCCAGCGAATTCGCACTGCGGGCAATGAATTTGGCACTGTCACCGGCCGACCTCGACGCTGCGGCTGGCTGGATGCCGTGGCAACTCGCTATAGCTCGCGGATCAGTGGCGTGGATTCCATCGCCATTGCTTTGCTGGATGTGCTGAGCGGTTTCGATGAACTGTTTATCTGCGAAGCTTACAACATCAACGGCCAGATCACTCGCGACATGCCAAGCCGCTGCGAAGACCTTGCGGCTGCCAAACCAGTGCTGCGTCGTGTTCCCGGTTGGAAAGAAGATATCACCGGCATCACGAAGTTTGCAGATCTGCCGGCAAATGCTCAACAATACGTCAATGACGTCCAACAGCTTGTTGGTAAACCGGTGGAATTGGTCTCCGTGGGACCTGACCGCGTTCAAACGATTATGATGTAATTTGAGCTGCGTTCGGAACAAAAAAAGGGTGGTGAATCATTTCGATTCACCACCCTTTTATATTTTGATGACTTCCCCGCTAACGCGGTTATGTCTTCAGATTCTGGTTCCAGTTGGAAGCAGATTAGTAACGATCGCGTCCACCGCCACCGCCACCAC
>JBDNFT010001252.1:0-4896 GCA_041689695.1 Planctomycetaceae bacterium
ACAGTCCGCAAGTAAACCATCATTGATTTGTTCAGACAGGGCAGATCGGATCTCTGCAACATTATCGCGCAAATCGCCGATCTCATTGCGGAAGTTTTCGCGTTCGGTTCTCGCGCGTGTTAATTCATCAATGTGAGACTCATCGTGCCTCTCGAGGTACAGAAGCCGACTATCGAGATCATCCATCCTTCCCGCCACACTGGCGTTCTTCTTCGGTAGCTTTGGTTGATTGGCTTTTTTGTTCACTTAGCACCGCCAGTCAGGCCATGTGCCACCAATCGCGATTCGGTATCGTCATCGTGTTTGGCTTGCGTGGCCGCCATTTTCGAGAGGCGAGCCTCCGTCACTGCATCCAGAAAAGTTCGAACTGCGGCCCGCGTTGTCGTCGGCACTCGACCAACATACCAAACCTGCAACCGGATTCGCTTGCCGTTCTGGCCAGCAAGGCCACGGGTAAACCAGCGCCATGACGTCGAAGGGTTCAAGTCTATACCTGGCACCTCCTGCCGAATCGCTTCATTGACTGGCCTTTTCAACTCATCATCTGAATTCGCTGAGTGCATAAAAATACTCCGTGTCATTGCTTATGCAATTCAAAGTGAATTGCATCAACGATTCGAATTGAATCGCATCAATGACCGAAGTAGATCGTTAAATGATTGTGATTGCACTATCCACAAATAAGCGTTGCTGATCAGTAATCAGCAAGTCGAAATTCATCACCTGGGATGGTAAGTTTTAACGCTGAGATCTTTCCCTTCAGACTTGTTTTCCGCTGACTAACGGCAGCCTCACTAATGCTGAACGTCTCGGAAAGCTGCAATCTAGTGGTACCGTTTTTGCCCGCTGCCAATAGTTCGTTAAGTAGCTCCCATTGAGCAGGCGTGAGGCTTACCGGCCGTAAGTGGCTAACGGTTTTCAATGTGCGAGTGATCGTACATTTTGCATCATCCAGAACAACACCCATCGCGCGGATGAATTCCTCTTTTCGCGAGGCAGGCGTTTCTGGTGTTTCTGTTGCCCCTGAATATTCGGGATCAACTTGCAAACCGCACCAATGCACGACTCGCCTTGCAACAGTCAACCAGTCACCAGCAACACAGAGAAACTCACAGAATTCCGACGTTCGAACAGGGGATACAGACAAAACCGAAAGCATCCGTTCTATTCGGCCGGTCAATTTAGAATCAAGAGTGAAACCGACCAGTAACATTTGATGTTGAAACTGTGCATTTGTGACAGACTTCACTGCCATTGAAGTTTCCTCAACCGCCACCAAATCGGCTGCACTCAAAATCACAAATTCTGGAACCGGTTTAACTTCAGCCAACAATTCGACCGAACGATTGAACTCACGGAAACTCTTAATAAGCCAGTCGAGAATGTCCGGGCCATCATAGGATTCGCTATGCCCAAAACTGTGAATCACGTCTCGCTGAGTTTCAGACAGTTGAGCGTATGTAGTACGATCGAGCGGGACTCGCTGCCAATCGCTGCTCACCTTAGATCGAACGGCGAATACAAGTGATGCGATCAATTGACCAGCGTGTCCCGATTCATTCCGGAGATTCGTAACCGAAGCCAAATCATTCATGCTGTTGACTACCCGAACAGTCTCATCCGAAAGTGAAAAACATGCAGGGCAGGCGGCTTTCGAGAGCTAATCTAGCCCTGCAAATTCAATGTATCACGAGTCCATCAACGTTATCAATCGTCACCAGCTTCTGCGGGACAACCTCCGTACCAGTCCCGCAAACAACTGGTCTGCCCTTAGCTGGATTCACGCACGCGACAACAAATCCCTTTTGCTCAGTTACCATCGTTCAATCTCCAAGTTTATGTGAAGGAAAAAACTGGGAACAACAAACCACCAACATCAACCAACACGCCCAATGACCGCACGAGCTTTGGCCATATCCAATTCAGCGTAAATTTCTGTTGTGAAGCCAGTAGCGTGGCCCAAAATTGTGCGAACAGTTTCGATATCAAAATCCTTACGAAGTTCCGTTGCGGCGTTGTGTCGCAATCTGTTCGGTGCCCAAACGGGAATTCCTGCTTTCTCACAGGCGTTGCTGATCGAACGGGCATAGCTTGTCACAGAGAAGCATTTCCCCGGCGTCCGAAGCGGCTTATTTTTCGGCCTGCGAGCGGCTTGGCTGGGAGTCATTGGCGACGCTCGGTTGGCTCGCTTTTGGGCGTTAAACTCTTCTTTCGCATCCGCAGGAGAAAAAACGTAGCGTTCACGGTCTGCGGTCAGAAATGCCTTGAGGATTCCTTGCCCCTGCGGCCCGATGAAAACAACTCGCTTGCGGCCATGATGTTCAGTTTTGTGCTCAGACGGTCGGTATTCCCATACTTTACCTGAAATGTCGATATCGCAAAGCCGAACCAAACGGACTTCACCAGGTCGCATTCCGGTAGCTTTCTGCAGTTGGATCATTCCCCAAACTTGCGAGCTCACCAGTTCGCGGATTGCTTCAATTTCGTGCTCAGGCACAGGCACAACAGGTTCACTTTCTACCGCTGCCGACCGACCATAACGAAGCCCTGCCACCGCACTAACGGCAGCCAGAATATTTGCGGAAATCAACTCGTTCTCAACACCCCACTTGCACATTCGCTTAATTCGGCCAACTCCTTTGTTGATTGACTTCCGCACAATTCCCGCCGCGAGCATCAAATCCCGGACTTCTTTAAGCTTCTTCGGCCCAAAATCCGAAACGCGGCATCGGCCATGCAGCTTGTTTAATGGTCTCAAGGCCACCTGAATCGACGAAATCTCTGTCGTTTCGCGCCCATTTTTCACATAGTAAGTGCGTGCATAGTCCATATACGCGACGCACAATTGACCAATTGTTAGCTTGACCCGCGAAGCGTTCAGTGTTCCCATCAGAAATTTGGCTATCAGGGCGTCGTATCGTTTGTGGGATTCCTCAGAGTCATACTCCCCGAGGTAGTGAAATTTGCCCTGAATTCGGACATAGGCTTGTCCGGTCGGCTTGTGAAGTGCGTATTTGGGAGTTCGCTTTTTCATGATGTGCGGCCTTCGAAAAGGTGTAGTGAAACGTGTAGTAAATCGTTTCACACCGCACAGCCTTGTGTGGCTGGTTTCCTTAACTCAAGGAACGGCAAGGACTTATGAAGTGCTCCCAGAAGGACTCGAACCTTCGACCTACGGATTAAGAGTCAGTTGCTCTACCAACTGAGCTATAGGAGCGGTGGAGGCAGTTTATCGATCTAATGTCCTACTGCCAAGTAGCTGGGCTGCATTTCACTGGAAGTGACAACGTTTTCGTTGTTGCGGTTCGCTCTTGGTTTTTGGAAGACCCAAATCCAAGCGGTTTAGGATTACCGGGCTCTAAAATGGAAAGCGAACGACAGGCGTAAAAATCAGGTTTTCTGCTATTTTCGAAAAAATCTCTACGAACTTCAAATGTTTTGCCGAACCAATTTTGACGATCCAGTGTCTATGGAGCATTGGAAGGTTCGCCAGACGGTGCGGAAGATATTGTAAAAGTCCGCAGCCGAACTAAACTGGTGGCACTGAAAAGTTTTTTGTTGGCAGCAATTGTTGTTGCCGACACGTTTGCGTCGCTACCGTGCGACGGATTATATGGACCGAAAGACCAGAGCCAGATTCACTTACAGCAAAGTGATCGGCAAAGGGCGCGGGACTCATTCTGAGGGCAGAGCAATGCTTCTGAACACAACGATCAACGCCATCGTCGCATCTACAAAGGCCATTGCGGCCAATGTCATTGCCGCGCTGTTCGTCCGTTCTGCCTCACCCGCGATATTTGCAGTGGTACCGATGCAGGCAGACTCCATGCGCGATATGCGCTGGCGTTCAAAGCACGGACATCCGGCGAGCGATTCGAAACAGCCTTGCGGAGGAATCTCCGAACGCTGTCAAAATTCGCTCAGTCGCTCCCTATCGAGTTTACTCGGTAACCCGGAGCGGGCCTATCAAGGCCAGGGTTGTCTGACCGGTATCAGCGGCAGAAGTTAAGGGGCACCAAGCTCCCGTCCTCTGGACGAAATTTAAACTTCTTCCGCTCGAACCGCTCGAAATGGATCGCACACGGTGTGCCTTCCATGTTCTTCGTGTGAGTTTCCGAGGTCTTCGCCGTTTCCTGGCGTTAATACCTCACGACTCACGGCTGTTCCTGCGAAGCCCTTTCACGCGACATTCGATTTCCGCCACTGGCGAACTCCTTCGAATGACACGACGTGATTTTCAGACTGGAGTCTGACTCTAATGATCACTGATTCTTTGACACCACTTGTTTTGCAAGCTCAGGCCGGCGACCGGGACGCTTTCAGCGATCTCGTCGTTCTCTTCCAGTCACGGATCTACGGAATCGTGATGCAGCGATTGCGTAACACTGCGGAAGCTGATGAAGTCGTGCAGGAAGTTTTTCTGCGTGCCTTCCGTAAGCTGCCTCAGTTGCAGGAAGCCGAACGATTCGGTGGCTGGTTGTGCCAGATCGCCGTTCGATTGTCTATCAACCGAGCTGTTCGACGACCGAACGAAACCTGCTTTGAACCGGAATCCTTCGATGGAGTTCAGCAGACGGAAGATACTCCGTTTGCTGCAATGATTCGACAGGAAAACATCGAACAGGTTCGCGAGGGTTTGAACCAACTCGGCCATATGGACCGAGAAACATTGTGGGCCTTCTACTTTGAAGGTTCTTCGCTGAAGGAAATGAGCGAGCAGTTCGAAAGCCCGATCGGAACGATCAAGCGACGACTGCACACTGCTCGTGGCCGTCTGCGGGAAGTCATCGGCGCTATGCAGCCTGCATGAGTGTTGAGTGGTAGCGTAGGATGGGACTCCAGTCCCGTCCTACGAAAACCGGTTCTGCGCGAAATAAAGAGTTCCGACATAGAAGT
>JBDNFT010001253.1:0-3664 GCA_041689695.1 Planctomycetaceae bacterium
ATCGCTTTATTATGAGTCAAACGAACTGCGATGCTTGGAAATTGACGAATGCATGTGTAGCAATCTGAACAATTCCAAAATCGAACAAATGGATGTGATATTTGAGAAACGGTTGGCACCTGAAGTGAAGAATCCAAAACTATTGGTGCGGTCCATTTCCCATCGCCCAAAGTACAGCGAATTTTTTGATTGGGCGAACGCGTTGGTATCCGCGGACAACGATATTTCGATCCTTGCGAACAGTGACATTTATTTTGATTCGTCGTTGTTGGCGTTGGCCAGAAATTTGAAGCCAAACCAGTGTGTCGCTTTGTCTCGCTGGGACGTGCAGCCGGATGGCACGTCAAGACTATTCGATCGCAATGACAGTCAGGACGCATGGGTTTTTCGAGGTAAAATCCGACCGATCGTCCCTGATTTTTGCATGGGAATCCCACGCTGCGACAACCGCATGCTCTACGAGTTGCGGGCGGCTGGTTACGAAGTGATCAATCCGGCGTTCTCTGTCAAAGTGTTCCATCTGCATGCTGCCTGCGGTGGATTCAAATCTCTACGATTTGGCCATGCAATGCGGCCGTAATGCGGGACGATTTAATTTGCGCACACGTGGCGAACTCGTCCGGGTCCCCTCCTACGTCACTGCTGAACGAATGAGTGGATTTTCGAAACGACTGCGATTCTAGGTTATCCTCCAACCCGGGCAACTCTGATACTAGCCCGAAGCGTCAGCGAGGGATGTAACCTGTTCCATCGCTGATGCTTCGGGTTAGTATGCTCGAACGACGAATGTGTCAATTCTGGCCGCGTGAAGTATAATCAGCTGGCGAGGTGGTGGATGCTGCGAGATTTTTTTTGTGAATTCGGCACCGACATATCCATGCATCGGCTTGCAGCAGTCAGATGGACGCGGGAGACTTGCGGCATTGCGAGCGTAAAACGGTCTGTCCGATATTAGTGACTTAATCAATTGCACATGATTCGCTTATTTATTTCGTGTTATCCAGAAGGTAACTCAGATCGTCTGCAAGAGCTGACTCTTGCATTGGAGCGGAATCTCGTGTTGCTGGAAATCGATGCCATCTGTGTGTTCTTGGAAGGAGTGGATAGTCCGTGGATTGACAGTCCACGCTTGAACACGCGAGCAATAACTCATCGACCGTCCTATTGTGATTTCTTCGGATGGGCAAATGAACTTGTCTCGTCAGCGAATGATATTTCCTTGATCGCCAACTCGGATATTGCTCTGGATGACAATCTTCGAATGCTGACTAGGTTTTCATGGCCAGAAAAAACAGTGATGGCGTTGTCGCGATGGGATGTACTTGCCGATGGTACCAGTCAGATTTTTGAGCACGGGGACAGTCAAGATTGCTGGCTGTTTCGCGGGAGAATTCCAGAGGTTCCGGGGAATTTCCCGCTGGGTGTTTATGACTGCGACAACAAAATTGCCGGGGAACTGCAACAGGCTGGCTATCAGGTAATAAATCCCGCGTTCAGTATCCGAACCTGGCATCATCACCAGTCTGGCTTTCGCTCTTATGAGGAAAAACCTGCTCCGGATTATGGCATTCGGCCTCCATTTCTGTATGTCGAGCCTGATAATCTCTGGGGGCTGTTCAAGGCTTGGGCTGTCAAACGCCAGTTGAAACTTGATTACCTGCCGTGGCGAATGACGACAAAGAGGTTCTGGCGGTATCCGGTTCCCGCACTCATGAAACGAGCTTGGAATAAGGGACTCCGAATTCTCAGGAATCGTCACCAGTGATGCCTAAAGATGACTTGGTCCTCCGCAGTAAGCCAAGGCTCATTGGTCGAATCCGCAGTTTATCGTGGAGACTCGCAAAGCCATGGCTGAGTCTGCGGCGACATTGGCAAACACTTGGACCGACGCTCTTTTGTCCCGTCTACCATATCGTGAGAGAAAATCACCCGGAGTGGTGGGGTGGGCGTTATCGAATCAAGACGCCCTCGGAGTTTGAAAGAGACTTGGACGTTTTACTGAATCTCGCGGAGCCTGTTGACCTCCATCAGTTGCTGGCATGGCGACGTGGACTTGCGAAAAAACCAAATGGTTGGTTTCTGAGTTTCGATGACGGGTATCGCGAACTTTATGACGTCGTCGCCCCCATTCTGCTTCGAAAGGGTGTTCCGGCGACCTTCTTCCTGTGTTCGTCGATGATCGACAATCGAGCACCATTTTTCGAGGACGTTTTGGGGCTAATTGCTCATGAAGTCAGTCACTGTTCCTTAACGGTGCGTCACGAGGCAGAACGCGTGCTGGCCCAACACGGAACCAATTTGACGCTATTTCTTCAGTCAAGAATCCCTCAGTTCGAACTCTTGTCATTGGTAACACGAATATTGGAAATGGACATAGAAGCTTGGCTGAAGCGAGATTATCCGTATGTGACCGGAATTCAGATGGAGTCCCTGCTTTCCCAGGGATTCACCGTTGGAGCCCATAGTGTTGACCATCCTCTTTTTGAGCAGCTTCGTCCTGCGGAGCAACAGAGGCAGATTCACGTCAGCGTTGATGCCATTACGAAGCGATTCCACTTGGATTACCGGGTTTTCGCCTTTCCTTATGGTGAGTTTGGCCTGACGCGTCGATTTCTGACGGGTGTTTTGGAAGACGGCATCGTTGATCTATGTTTTGGGACGCGTGGGATCACGATCGACGAATTGGAGCCGGGGTTGATACAGAGGACGCTATGTGAAGGCCCTAAGGATACGATCGAATCGCACTTGAAAAATGAACTTAATCTGCAACTACGGCGCCGATGCCAGGGCCGAGCAGTTGTCCGGAGAAATGAACCCTGACAGTTGCGAATCCACCGGTTGTATCCGTGATCATTCCTCATTTTGATCGGTGCGAATTGCTGAAGCAGGCGGTTCAGTCCGTAGCGTCACAGACGTACGGCGGATGGGAAGTGATTGTGGTTGATGACGGGTCGAGAAAGTCGGAGTGGCAGGCGATTCAGGAGATTGCCGGCGAACAGATCCGATTGTTGCAAAGAATTGATGGGACAAAAGGGCCCTCGCGGTGTCGAAACTTGGGGGCAGCCGCAGCCACTGGTGACTACCTGCTGTTTCTGGACTCGGACGATCTACTGGCGCCTGTTTGCCTGAAACAAAGAATGACCGAGGTTGACGGTCAGCCGAATGCTGATCTGTGGGTGTTCCCTGTTGAACTCTTTCGTGATAACGTGGGGGACCTGAAAACACAATGGAACAAGATGGATCCTCAGGGCGATGATCTGGCTCGCTTTCTGCGATCCGACGGGCCTTGGTGTGTCTCATCACCGTTGTGGCGGCGGAGTTCATTCCAGAAGATTGGCGGCTTTAACGAACGGGTGTGTTATGGGGATGACGCCGATCTGCACATCCGGGCGCTGCTCTCTGGCCTACAAGTCCGA
The DNA here is from genome assembly GCA_041689695.1 of Planctomycetaceae bacterium. Lineage (GTDB taxonomy): Bacteria > Planctomycetota > Planctomycetia > Planctomycetales > Planctomycetaceae > SXXK01. Next base: position 3,417 of record JBDNFT010001253.1, read on the forward strand.
CAGTTTCCGGATGCGACTCCGGATGTCTTCATTCGTCGGTCTGAAACAACCAGAATTACGAACTCCAGCAGTGCTGAATTTCTGGATTCCCGACTTGAGCGACTGGAAGTGGGTACTGTTACGCTTCAGGAAGGTCAGGCGATGGAGCGATATCATGCCATCTGGGAAGGGCAGTATTTTGTCGAGTGCGAGTTTCTAATGTTTACTCAGGACCGGTCGGCGCATGCGATGCAACGCGTGCTGGAGAG
>JBDNFT010001254.1:0-1603 GCA_041689695.1 Planctomycetaceae bacterium
AGCTCCGTCAGTGCATCCAATTCCGGATTGGCTGCAGACGCTTTCTTCGAAGCCGTTGGTGTGATCGTCTTCGCTTTTACGGCCAGCGTGTTGACAGTAGCCGCGACGTTCTTAATTTCGACGGCTGGAGTATTTTCGGAAACGATTTTTTTATCCGCAGCCATCGCGACCAAACCTGCGGCGACTTCTGGTTTCTCCTGCAACTGCGCGTTCAGGTTTTCCTGTCGGATCAATTCTGCCTCAGCGCGAAGACCACTGATCGGTTCACGAGCTGAAACATGCACGCGGGCCTGATGGTCATAGCTGATCGTCACTTCAATTTCTGTCCCTTCGGGCAGATCTGGGGGCAGATCCGTGATCTGACAATCGCCCAGCACTGTCGGCGGACGATCCGCACCTGCCCCGCTTTCAACGATGCGCACGTGGACTCGAGTTTGATTATCGACCACCGTTCCAAAGACATGCGTCCTTGAAACCGGAAGCGGAGTGTTCGCCGGAATCAGATAATGCGGAACTCGCTCACCCGTTTCGTCCCGAATCAAGATCCCCAGCGCGCGGGCGCTGACACTCTTCTGTTGCACTTTAGCCAGACGCGACGAAGCAGTGCTGCTGAAAACCGTTCGAGCATATTGATCATTCGACAACAGCATTCCCGCATAATACGCAGCTCCGTGCGCAATGGATTGATCGGGCGACAGCGACGAATTCAACGTGCGACCGCTGAGTTTTTTCAAGCTTTCGCGTATCATCGGCATTCGCGATGCTCCGCCGGTCGTGAGCACTACGTCGATATGCGCCCAGCCGAATTTGTTGTCTTTCAGAATGCGACGAGTAATCTCTTCGCAGCGCTGGATGAGTTTGCGGCTGAGTAATTCAAATTCGGCCTGTTCGATTTGATATGTCTTACGATGGCCTTCATGTTGCACCGTGATTGCCGCTCGTGGCCGAACCGACAGGCTCCGTTTAGCCTGCTCCGCCTCCAGCGACAGAAACTGCAAACTTCCTCGATGAGAACGTGGATCACTGCCAAAGTCTGCGATGAACTTATCAGCAGCGGCATCGACAAGAATTTTTGTAAAATCCAGACCTCCAAGTTCTAAATCGCCATCAGAGGCAACGACACAGACTTCATTGGTTTTGTATTTCACCACAGCCAGGTCCAGCGTTCCGCCACCAAGATCAAAGACCAGTAGTTGCTGATCAATTGCAAGCTCGGTGAACGCCAGTCCTTCATGCCCCAGAACATGACACAACGCAGCGGCCACAGGCTCGTTGATCATCTCGATGCGTTCCAGCCCGGCGGCATGTCCTGCCAGCATTGTCGCGTGCCGCTGTGCATCGCTGAACTGAGCGGGTACCGTGATCACCGCCTCGGTGATCTCGCCAATTTGTTCCTGAGCGGCCGCGATCAGCTTTCGCAGAATCATGCCGGAAATATGCACAGGCGTGTAACGTGTATCGCCGATCTTCCAGTACTTCAGCGGGTCCCCCATGTATCGTTTGGCATGAACGACGACACGATCAGGACTTGCGATCGAATTCCGCATGGCCTCCGTGCCGATGACTGGCTGATCTTCGTCGAAGAAAACCACCGACGGCGTAG
>JBDNFT010001255.1:0-1972 GCA_041689695.1 Planctomycetaceae bacterium
AAAGCCTCCTCTCCGAGTCGGGTCAAACGATGCGCCCCCCTTCCGGAATAGAACTCACCTAAAATTGTTTTGGGCAGATTGCTATTTGTCGCGCACCCCAGAGTGTGCCTGCTACTTTCGACTGGTAAATCCTCTCCTGCCGCTCGCCTTAACGGCATACAATCTCTTGAAATGTTCCTCAAGTCAACTGGAAGCAGCGTAATCAGGAAACGTTGGGGGCAACCAACAATTGGTGGTAGGTCACAGGACGATGTGATCGGCTGCGGAGTAGCTGAGGTTGTTAGCCCTGGGCTTGCTGAGTAAAAGCAAACGGTGCAACCCGCCCTGAAATGTTTTCACGCGCCCGCGAAGTCAAAACATGCCTAGTTTATTAGTTATGCCCGCGCATCAGCGAGAAGCGACGGAACACTGGAATTGAGTATTGCCCGAGAAACTTTTGGAATACGCAAGCACAGCGGTCTGCTTTCATGAGGAGGACTCCAATGTCTATTGCCAGCATCGTAAAAACTTTCTACGACTCAGAACTGAAGCATCAGTTGGAGAACAGTAAGTATGGTCATTTTGTGGCAATTCACCCACATTCAAAAGACTACTTTTTCAGCGATTCGTTTTTAGGAGTCGCTTTGGCTGCAAAGGCTGCACACCCGGATCAAAAACCGTTCGTCATTCGAGTCGGGCACGACGCAGCATTTCATATTGGATCGACATCGCGATGAACGGACACGTTGATGAGGCCGGTAAAGCACTGGTGGCAATTCACATTGCGAATTCTCAAGGCGCACTTTATACCCAAGTGCTTGTTTGGATTGACACAGCATTTGATGGTCATTTGGTTTTGCCCTCGGAAATGATCAAGGAGTTGGAACTGGAGTCGCTTGCACAAGCCGAGGGCATACTTGCTGACGGATCGCGTGTGGTTCTTGAGACGTTCTTCTGTTATGTCGAATGGTTCGGTAAGCAAGAACCGTTACAGGGTCTGCAGGCGTAAGACCAGAGGTGTCATAAGCTGGAGGCCATAGGCTGGAGGCATTCGAAATCGCACTGATCGCAGCGATCCTGATGATGGCGCATCGCAGGAGTCCGGCACAACGAACAATTTCGCGAGAGTGCTTGTCAACTGACAAGCCTGCCTCGGATATATGCCTTTATTGCACTCAGCCTTTGTAGTTCTGGCACAGGTATTGCCCGGGCTAAAGTGGTGGGAGGAAGATCTGCCCGGAAATCAGTGTTTTCGGCCTGCGAAAAACCAAGGCTGTCCACGACACTGGATTCTTGCAGACGCTGACTGCTTAATCCGTCGCCGAGACTGCCTTTTTTTTGACCGGTGCCAGGTTTCGCCGCAGGATATCCAAATCTTTATTTTGATTTCTTCTCAAACGTGTCGTCTGCGGTTTCAGAGCCAGGGCTATCGTTGTTGAAGATTCATCAAACATTTCTAAGTACAGACAGAATCGTTTCTCTCCAGGAGTTGTTTCGATGCATCCGCTTGAGCCGCCCAGCGCCGCAGAAGTTCAGCAGGCTGTTGATCTGTTAAAAGGGCTTGAAAAAGTTACCCCGACGACTCGGTTCGTCTCGGTCAGCCTGAAAGAGCCTCAGAAAGATCAGGTTCATGCGGCGCGTTCGGAATTGGGTCTGAGCCGCGATGCCCATGTCGTGTTGTTCGACAATGCGACGAATTGCTGTCATCAGGTGATCCTGTCGCTGACTCACAAGTCACTGCTGTCATGGACGTCGGTCCCGGGTGTTCAGCCAACCATGACAATTGATGAACAGATGGAATGCGAACAGGCCGTACTTTCATCGCCAGAGTTCAAAGCGGCGTTGTTGCGGCACTGCGGAACTGACGATACCAGTCTGGTCATGGTTGATATCTGTAGTGCCGGCAATTACGGGTCTGAAGAAGACAAAACTTTGCGACTTGCACGTCCATTGTGCTTTCTGCGAACTGACCACACTGATAACGGCTATGCAC
>JBDNFT010001256.1:0-1910 GCA_041689695.1 Planctomycetaceae bacterium
AAAAAGATAACCAAACATGAAGAACACACAACACCTACTCAACCTGACTCTCACCGCGCTATTCGCATTGTCGGCGACGGCGTCTGCAGTGGAACCGGCGAAGGAGATCCTGCAGGATGGAACCATTCTCATCATCACGACAAGTCAACTGGTTCTGAAGGATACTGCCGGAAAAGAGCATACCTACGATATCACGGAAAAGACGCAACTCAGTTTGGACGGCAAAGCCTGCCGGCCGCTGGACCTGAAATCAGGACTCAAGGCTCGAGTGATGACAAAGGCAAGTGCGGATGTGTCAGCGATCAGCATTGATGCGATCAACAAAAATCGGCTGTATGAATCTATGCAGGAAGGCAAGATTGTCACAGCCGATGATGAAAGTCTGGTAATGATCGCCGATGACGCGAAAACCCATTCGTTCATCATCACGAAAGACACCAAAGTTACTTGTGACGGAAAAGAATGCAAGGCTGCCGACTTGCCAGCAGACACGCGGATTCGCGTCACAAAGGACAAGACTGACGATCACATCCTGCTGATCATAGAAGCCATCATCAAAAATCCGGAGTTTTGATAGCAGTATTGGTGAAAGCCGAAAGCGCCAGCTGCGGGCCGGTTTTACGACGTGTTCTGCAGCCGAACGCCACACAGCCGGCCATCTTCGGCCCACGATCTCACCAGTAGCCGCGATCTCACCAATCAAAAGCATAGCTGAACATCAAAGTGCAAAGGGACCTTCGCAGGAAAACGCCTTAACGGGATTGCGGCCGGTGGGAATCTCTCGTGTACGCAATTCTGCGGGCAGGTCTTCGATCGTTCCGGGGCGACCCACGGCAATCATAGCCTCAACGGAATAGTCTTCCGGAACGTCCAACATGGTCCTTGCCAAATCGCGATTGAAGCCGCCCATTCCATGCACAACCAAACCCATATGCGTGCCCTGCAAACAAAAATTCTGAAATGCTGCACCTGAATCAATCGAGTGTACAGCATTCGGCTTTCCAGTCTTGCTGAACACCTTGTGCGACAGCACCACAAGCAGAACAGCCGCTTTGTCACACCATGCCTGATTTGCTTGCATCAGCAGATCAAAAAACGTCTTCCAGTGTTTGCTTTCACGCGGCGCGTAAAGAAATCGCCATTCCTGCTCATTGTACGTCGAAGGAGCCCATCGCGCGGCTTCCAGCAGGCTCTGAAGTTCGGCATGCGGAATTGATTCCCCCGACATCGCCCGCGGCGACCAACGCCGCAGGAATAACTCATGAATAGAATGATCGGCGGTGCGATGTTGCAATGGATCCGGAAGTGGAGTCATGACGGGCGATACTCTTTTTTTGACGACGTGAAATGCATCGTGCCAACGGCTTAACGCTGCCAGAGCTTAACAGATTTCCAATACGATGATCGCGTAAACGTGCTTCGTTACAATCAAAAATTGCCGTTGGATGCCCGAGGCTGGAATGAGCGTAAAGAAGCAAATCCCTGAGGTTTGTTCGTTCCTTGCCGCACGCTCGCCCCTTACAAATTAGGCAGTGACGAAGCAGAAAGGCGTTCTAAACAAGCAACGAATTCGCGTCCGCAGCGGCTTTAAGTGTTGCTACTTCTGTCGCAATCGCAATCTCAAGGGTCACGTTGCCATTGGCGTTTGCAGTCGTTACGAAACACTGCGACGACGCTCTTCGCAGCGACTGGTCGAAGGCGTTGATTGTTCAGCGTTCAGTACGATCGAATCTACACCGCGCTGCACGATCAGTTGGCGTAGCGTGTCATGCGATCTCCGCAAATTTGCAGTTTTGATCGATGCTGCTGTGGTTTCCAGAATGCCTGTTTGTTTTGGCACGCCATCTGCAACGTTGTAGAATCACGACCGACAAGGTCGAATTGAAATCAACAAACCAGGGACCAAAACA
>JBDNFT010001257.1:0-6008 GCA_041689695.1 Planctomycetaceae bacterium
CCTTCCGGTTGGGCAAGCCAACCGGGGAGGCCCGTCGTTATCGCAAACTAACCTCAAAACGTTCGCTCGTGCCAGGCAAGCTGGCACGGGGCTACAGGGGACAATTACAAGACGATTTGCACATCATTCCAGTCCGCGAAGTACTACTTCTGCGTCAATTCGCGGAATCGTTGCAGCAAATATTTCGTGATCGGACCAGGCGTTCCTGCTCCAATTTTTCGCCCGTCCAAACTGATCACGGCAATAACTTCAGCAGCGGTTCCAGTCAGGAAGCATTCGTCGGCCGTGAAAATGTCATATCGTGTGAGCACGCATTCCTGAACCGTCACACCGGCTTCAACAGCCAGTTTCATGACGGCGTTGCGAGTGATACCTTCCAGAATTCCTGAATCCGGCTGCGGCGTCTTCAGCACTCCATGTTTAATAATGAAGATATTGTCACCGGTACATTCAGCCACTTCGCCGTTGTGGTTCAGCATCAAGGCTTCGACGGTTCCCGCGTCGGTGCCTTCAATCTTGGCCATGATGTTGTTGAGATAATTCAGCGACTTAATGCGCGGGCTGAGCGCACCTGGATGGTTGCGAATTGTTGCGGCCGTGACGAGTTTCATTCCCGTTTCATAAAGTTCAGCCGGATACAGCGAAATAGTGTCCGCAATGACAATGACCTGCGGATTGCTGGTGCGACGGATATCCAGACCCAGCGAACCCGAACCACGCGTTACGACAAGCCGGACATAACCATCCGTAATGTCATTGGCTTTGACGGTGTCTTCGACGGCCTTCACCATTTCAGCGTGCGGTATCGGGATTTCCAAACGAATCGCCAACGCACTCTCGTACAGGCGATCGATGTGCTCCTTCAGCAGAAACACTTTGCCACCGTAGACTCGAATCCCTTCAAAGATCCCGTCGCCGTAAAGCAATCCGTGATCAAACACACTAACCATTGCCTGTTCTGCCGGAACCAGCTTTCCAGCGACATAAACCTTGCGAGACATGAAAGACGTCCGTTACTTGAGTGTTTTATTAAAGCCGAAATTTCAACTTCAGATCGACATCAATCACTGTTATACCCGCTGAACCTAAACGCGCGTTCCAACGGATTTCTCAGCGTATGATTCCAGATTTTGACTGATCGGCCAAGATTATGGTGTCCGCTACACCTGTATTCCAGTGTAGCGAGATTTCGAGCCGTTGAGAGTCCACTGTACCGGCGAATCTCACCTGCAAGGTCTTTCGACCCTCAAAAACTGCCGCGAGTTCACCGAACCGCCCATTTTTGCAGTTCCTCTGAATGAAGAAGCTTTCAATGCCCGGAAATCCTGCATCGAATCGATTTTCCCGTTGCCGATAGACTGTAGTGACGGTTCCGAGGTGTGACTCCACTACGTTGAGTTCGCCACGGCACAGTAGGACGACGCCGGACCCGGGGGGGAAATTTGATGAATTCAACCGCAAACACACGGATGTCGCGGATACGCTGGACCTTGATTACAGCAATGCTGCTTTCATGTACTGCTTCAGTGACCTTGGTGCTGCTGGGCTGCCAGCAGGTGCCAATGACGAATCGTAAGCAGGTGTTGCTATCGTCTGAAGAATCAGAAAACGCCATGGGACTGACGGCATATCAGGAAGTTTTGAAGTCAGAACCACTGACGAAAAACGAAAAAGCGACGGAAATGGTAAAACGCGTCGGCCAGCGGATTGCCGCTGTGGCGAAGCGTCCGGACTTTGAATGGGAATTCAACGTCATCGAATCCGATACGCAAAACGCATTTTGTTTGCCTGGCGGCAAGGTGGCTATTTATACAGGGATTCTGCCAGTCTGTGAAAATGAAGCGGGATTGGCCGTGGTGATGTCGCATGAGATCGCTCATGCCATTGCTCGCCATGGCGGTGAACGCATGACGTACCAGACAGCTCAGAACGCCGGTAAGTCACTGGTCGGCTATGTGACGCAGAAACAGGATGAGCAAAAACAAAAAATCGTGATGACCGCTTATGGTGCGGCATCGGAATACGGCGTGATTCTGCCGTACAGTCGCAAGCATGAGATGGAAGCCGACCAAATCGGCATCATGCTGATGGCGGAGGCTGGCTACGATCCGTCTGAAGCACCGGTTTTCTGGGAACGATTTTCGTCAGCAAAGGCGGGAGCAGCTCCGATGGAGTTCATGTCGACTCATCCTTCCGACGCTCACCGAGCTGCGGCACTGCGTGAATTGCTGTCTGATGCGATGACGCTTTACGAGGCTGCAGAAGTTAAGCTGGGCCTTGGCGAACCTGTGCAGTAACATATCGCAGGTAGGCATTCACGGCATCAAACTCCTGCGGGCGGACTTGTGGCGAGCGGACAATTCATTGAACTTGAAGGTGTGCGAGTCAACAACCTTCAAAATATCAGTCTTAAGATCCGCCACAACGCGCTGACTGTGATTTGTGGCGTCAGCGGTTCCGGCAAGAGCAGCCTCGCTTTCGACACGCTTTACGCCGAAGGCCAGCGTCGATACGTCGAAACCTTTTCGCCTTCCGCGCGGCAGTTCCTGGATCGTATCGAGCGCCCGGCTGTCGATCGAATCAATGGATTGCCACCAGCGATCGCCATTCGACAGCAGATGCGTTTCGACGGACCTCGCAGCACGTTAGGGACGCGAACCGAGATCATTGAATCTCTGCGAGTCATCTTCGCGCGAGCGGGACGCTTAGTTTGTCCCGATTGCCAACTGCCCATCGATGCGATGTCGGCAGAAACGATCGCAGCCCGGATTCTGGCTCATCCGTCTGCGGCACGCATGATGATCGGTGCCGTCGTATCCATTGATGCTTCAACCGACACAGAAGTACGTGCCGAGCTCCTTCAAAATGGCTTCACTCGCATCATCGCCGATAACAAAATGATCAGACTGGAAGAGCTTGAAGCCTGGTCGAAGAACTCGCCATCATCGCTGACTGTCGTCATCGACCGCGTAAAGTCTGACAGTGTCGCCGCAGATCGCCTGGCGGAATCAATTTCGACCGCATTGAAAACCGGAAATGGGACCTGCGTCGTCCTGACGGAATCATCCATCGGCGAGCGGGGCGGCGTCAGCCCCCCGGTACCTTCTCCTTGCAGCGTACAATTCATCGACAACGTTGCCTGGTCAACGCAACAGTATTCCTCCAACCGGACCTGCGCAAGCTGCGCCCGACAATTTCCCGAACCGTCGCCTGAGCTTCTAAGTTTCACGTCTCCACTGGGTGCGTGTTCCAAATGCGGCGGTACAGGATCATCAACGGCCGCCAGTTCAGAAATTAAATCCAAAGGACGAAAAAAAACACCTGCCCCACATCTGGAAATGTGCTGTGATGCCTGCAATGGCAGCCGCCTCAACCGAGACGCATTAGCCGTGCAGCTTTGCGAAACCCAATTTCCGGCCGTGTTGCACATGGAAATCGGCGAGCTGAGTGTCTGGCTCACTGACACCGCTGCTTCACTTCCGCCCGAACTGCGAATTGCGCTGCAACCGGCGTTTGATCACGCCAATCGCCGCATCGGATTTTTGATCTATTGTGGCATGAACTATCTGTCACTGGATCGCAGCATGAAGACACTCTCCGGCGGCGAATCACAGCGCGCGTCACTCACCAGCGCGCTGGGGTCCGGGCTTGTCAATACTCTGTATGTGCTCGACGAACCCACAGCCGGATTACATCCATCCGACACACAGAGAATTATCGCAGCCGTGCGTACACTGCAACTGCGAGGCAATACGGTCGTCGTCGTTGAACACGATCCGGAGTTTATTCTTGCGGCCGATGATGTTGTTGAAATCGGGCCCGGAGCCGGAGATGCTGGTGGCACGATTGTATTTCAAGGCACACCTGAGCATCTGCGCGAAGTTGAAACAGCAACCGGGACGCAATTGCAGTCGAATTCTGTCGCCGCTCAGGCAGCGCCGCAGAAACGCCGTGTGCCAGAACACTGGCTGACACTTGCGAACATTCACTGCCATAATATCGACGGAATATCAGTCAGAATTCCGCTGGGTGTTCTGTGCGCCATCATCGGAGTCAGCGGTAGTGGCAAGAGTTCACTGATCGTCGATTCGCTGTTTCCGAATCTCTGCCGTGTACTGAAACTGCCAATCACGGCCAGCAACGAAGGCACGATTGAACGTATCGAAGGCATCGATAATCTCGACAGCGTTTTGCTGCTGGATCAAAGCCCGGTGCAACGATCGCGACGAAGTATTCCGGCGACGTGGATTGGTGTTTTCGACGAAATTCGCGTACTGCTCGCAGAGACGCACGAGGCTAAAAAACGCAACTTCGGACGTGGGATGTTTAGTTTCAACTCTTCAACTGGTGGTCGATGTTCTGTATGCGAAGGTCGCGGAGTTGTCACGGTCGCAATGCAGTTTCTGGCGGACATTCAGACACCGTGCGAAGAATGCCACGGCCGACGGTTTCGCCCGGAGGTGCTGGAGATTCGCTATCGTGATCGTTCAGTCCACGAAATCCTGTGCATGACCGGTGACGAAGCATTTCTGTTCTTCAATGGTCATCACAAGATTCAGCAGCGACTCAACGCCGTTCGCCAGGTCGGGCTGGGCTACTTACGACTTGGACAACCGCTCAGCACCATTTCCGGCGGTGAAGCACAGCGACTGCGTATTGCGGCGTTGCTGGCTGGAGTACCTATGGAAGACGGCGACACGGCCGCACAAAACCGGAAGTCCGCTGCCATCACCGGAGCTGGCCGAACGCTGTTTCTTCTGGACGAACCTTGCAGCGGCCTGCATCTGAAGGATATTGAGCGACTGCGAACGTGTCTGGATTTTCTGATTCAAACCGGCCATTCGGTGATCGTGATCGACCACGATCCAGCACTGATTTCTTATGCCGATCACGTGATTCAACTTGGTCCCGGTGCTGGCCGCCTGGGCGGCAGGGTTTTGAATGAAGATTTTTGATTTTTGATTTTCGATTTGATTCAGCCACATCGCCTCAAATCGCAATCAGGGAACTGACGTCCCCCCACTCGCCGGATCTCGGTGAGCCGCGAGACGTCAGTTTCCGGATGCTGCGTTTCATCATGGATCGTTTGATGCAGAACTTGTAAACTCGAAGTGGAAAGAACGTATCAGGCAAATTTTCGTTCAGGCGCTTTAGATCGGGAGGGCGAAGCTCCTGCTGAGCCACGAGAAACATTGGATATCGTTTGGCATACGGCTCGGCAGGAGCCTCGCCCTCCCTCGAGTGCCATTGTCCGTCAGGCCCCGGAATTCCTATTTTCCAGTTCGCACTCGCACCGTCAGACTTTCCAGCTTCACGCTCACTTCTCCCTGCAGGTCAGAACGATGTGCATAGACGCCGATTTCCTTGATGGGATAGGCTCCGACAGTGAACGTATTAAACGGCAGGAACGTGTCTGAACCTGTTTCAGCAAAGAGACATATGACTTCGTCTCCATTGCGAACGATCCGCAGTCGTCCGTTCGGCCGTTCGCCGCGTCGGGTGATAGCGTGGTGATATGTCGGCTCCCCAGTGGCCATCGATTTCCGAATCGTCTTGGATGCAAACTCAGGACTCCCGGGTCCGGTAAGTTGCATGCCGCATTCGATTCGTGACTGCATCGGATCGTCCATCGTCACCAGGAGTTCAAGATTCTGCCCCCAGCCTTCTTTGACCGGAATGAAGGCAAGATCGCGATAATCCAGTGTCACTTCACAATCACCGATGATTGGAACGGTCGTGTTGATGCCGGCCCATGTGGATTCTTTCGTGGGCAGATTCAACTGGAATTGCAGTCCGTCCTTCTGCATCGCAAAGTTATTCGTGAACCCGGAAAGGCTCCATCCGGCCGCTTTGAATTGTGCTGGCGTTCCGTTTAGAGGAATGACCTGAGTATCAAAGCCGTCGCCAGCGGAAGTTGCAACATCATGGGGCGGAGTCGCAAGTTGTTGATCATCAACTGCCGGCAGCGTCTTTGGCCAGTCGCCGCGATAGACCAGATTGCGGACTCG
>JBDNFT010001258.1:0-3137 GCA_041689695.1 Planctomycetaceae bacterium
AACATCGTTTCATCGGCGAACGCCTGAATTTCAAAGCCTTCTGGCACTTTCGTCTCAGCAATCAGTTGTTCAGGCGTCAGATATCGCAGCTCGCTGGCTTCCGAATACTTCTGACGTTCAGCTCCAAATCGAGTTTCCGGGACGAACAGTTCACCAGTGTCGACATCATCTGGCTTGTCCGCAACAGGTTTGCCCTGAGCCATATTCCAGATGTAGCGATCACGAACGTCGGCCATTTTACGAATCTGGATGTACTCACGAGCAAACGTTTCCGTGTGGAATGTTCGTCGGCCACCGTAAACGTACCAGCCGTTCAACATGCGGTAGTCCTACAGATGTACCCACGATTTGTCGTTGATCGCAGCTCGCATCTTTTCATAGCCCGGACTGCCAAAGCTGGCCGACGATGCAGAACCAAATGCTTTTTCATCGATCAACCTCGCGACTTCACGATCGCCGGCATCATTGAGATGGCAGCCGTTGATTGTGTATTGCAGGCCTGGTTTGTCACTGAGGATTTTTTCTGAAGCTTCAAACACATCAACGAACGCAAGTTTGCGAGCAGCAGCAACTTCCGCTACTGCCGTGGAGTACAATTTCAGGTTTGTGTTTTCCGTCGCACCATCAGGCAACAACGGATCACCAGTCGGTTCAAACGCAATCGGCGATACCAGAATGAAACGTGGCGGAGCGTTCGTGTCATCGCGAGGATATCGCTTGGCAATCATGTCCAGATAACTGCCGTATCGATTTTTAAACTCTTCTACACCTTCAGCACCGGCATACGATTCATTGAAGCCGAAAAAGCAGAAGTATGTGTCCGCACCAAACGCCAGTTGCGGATCATCCAGCGCTGTGTAGTCGGAAGATCGCTGCTGAATGCCAACTTCTTCAGCGGGACGGCCGAAGTTACGGATAACAAGTTCTTTGTTCGGAAATCGGGTGTGCAGCAATGTCTCGAAGTGGCCGAACAGATTCATGCGCTCTGCAAGTGAATTGCCCAGAAATCCGATTCGTTCGCCCTGCAGAAATTCTACCGGAAGTTTGCTGACAGGCAGATCCGGACGCTTCGGACGCGGCGGTAAAGACATCAGCTTGATGGCCAATTCCTTCGATGGCCCCTGAGCCATCGTGACACCGAATTCACTTGCAAACAGCAATCCGGCAACTATCAATATCCAGCGAAATACCTGAGGCACGATTGAGAGGCTCCAAAAGGGGATGACCATGACGATGTTGGTCTGAGGCTACAGTGATTGTTTGAGGATGGGCATGAACGCCCGTCAATTGATTTGCAATTCAGCCTGCGAAACAAAACGCGGATGCGTACGGTAAACGGAGTCCGCTTGTGGAGCAACCAACCAACAGGATTCGGATGATTTTTGAGCCTGTTCGGCAAATCGTGATAACACCAGCAGCCAAACTCAACATATCACCACGACCACCAGCAATTGACAGACTGTGGTTACCGCTGATGTACTTTATGGCAAGTTACGCATTGAACTTGAATGCCGATAAAGATCCAGAGCACCAGTACAACCGCCGCTGTTTGTCCATGGAATTAAGCAAAATACGAGGAATTTGCAATATCCCACGAATTAAGATCATTTCAGATCATTGTTGAAGTCAGGGATTCCTCATCGTTGGTCGGACACAAACTGGAACGCCGTATGAAATTGCCGTAAATTGCAGGCCGCACGGCATCAGTGATGTCAGACCATCGATGTTAACTCAGTTGAGGCCACCAGTTTCATGGGACGTATTTCACTCGCATGGCGAGTTCTAACCAGCAGCGTTTTTGCCGCGAAGGTGACAAGTCTTCTGGACGCTCCGCCTGCGTTGCCTGACAAAAAAATCGCGGAAACTATCGCACCGCCGAAATCTGCTGCACCTCCAAAACCCGTGGCCCCACCGAAACCGCTCCGCAGCGACGCCGTGACGTTGCTGGCCGCTCTACAGCGGGAAGGTCGCCTCATCGATTTCCTCAAAGAACCGATCGATGAGTATTCCGACGCTCAGGTCGGTGCCGCCGTGCGTGATATTCATCGGGATTGTGGCGGAATGCTGGAGCGGCAGTTTGCCATTCGTCCGGTTCTTGAGCAAGCCGAAGGCAGCAACGTGACCATCGGGGCCGACGCGAAAAATGGCAGAATTAAGCTCACGGGAAAAATTGGCGAAGGCCATCAAGCCTCCGGCACACTTGTCCATCATGGCTGGCAAGTCACAAAAAGTGACGTCCCCGTCTGGACTGGTGATACTGCCGCTGCAACTGTTGTGGCACCAGCCGAAGTGGAAGTGCGATAATGTCGGCGCAGTTTGTGATTGGTATCGATCTTGGCACGACGAACAGTGTGCTCGCATACAGCGCGCTGAATGAAGAACAGCCGCAGGTTCAACTGTTGCCCATTCCGCAACTCGTAGCCGCGAATACCATTGAATCGCGGTCGATGCTGCCGTCGTTTCTGTATCAATGCACAGGCGATGAAACGACGGCCAAGTCGTTTGCATTGCCGTGGACCGAAGATCCTTCGTTCGCCTTGGGGCACGGCGCACGAGCACTGTCGGCGGAGTTTCCTGATCGAACGGTTGGCGCGGCAAAGTCATGGCTCGGGCACAGCAAGGTCGATCGCCATCAAGCAATTTTACCGTGGCAGGCACCAAGCGGCGTGGCGAAGATCTCGCCCGTCACCGCATCGCAGCGATATCTGGAACATCTCGTGGGCGCGTGGCAGCAGGCGTTTCCGGACGCTCCGATGGCTGACCAAAACGTGGTTCTCACTGTGCCAGCGTCGTTTGACGCGAGTGCCCGTGAATTGACTCGTGAGGCGGCTCTGGCTGCTGGTCTGCCGAAAGATTTTGTACTGCTGGAAGAACCGCAAGCGGCGACATACGCTTGGTTGAACGCTGTCGGCGATCGCTGGCGAAAACTGCTCAAAGTCGGCGATCGACTATTGATCTGCGACATCGGCGGCGGCACAACCGACTTGACGCTGGTGGAAGTTGCCGAAGAAGGCGGTGAACTGACTCTGCAACGCGCGGCGGTGGGAAACCACTTGCTCGTCGGCGGCGACAACATGGACCTTGCCCTTGCTCATCACGTCGCCCAGCTGTTCGCAGAAAAAGGTTTAAGTCTTGAT
>JBDNFT010001259.1:0-5033 GCA_041689695.1 Planctomycetaceae bacterium
CAGGATATTATTGAAGGCAATCACGTCGAGCAGACCTCGTTCCATGCGAGGTCCCACTAATGTAGCCTATCGCAGCCGTCTCGTCGATGTGTTTTTGGCATCATTCTTGCATTCACACGATTTGGCAAGCAGCCAGGCGACAGCGCTCCGAGGGCGTTTTACGGCCAACATACTGAGCCTACCATTGGCGAGGGCTGATGCGAACCCTGCTTGTGCGGCGTTGAGATTGTGGCATTGACAACCTGCCCCCTATCCCAATAACGCGTCGATCGCAGTCGCTCCATGATCCGCCAACGGGATCGGACGACCGATGTTGCTCAGGTTCGTCATCGTGGGGTCAAGGTTCAAAGCGCGGCAAACTGTCGCCATGAAGTTCTGCACGGTCACTGGATTCTCTTTGATCTCAGTTCCGTCGTCGCTCGTCGCGCCATAAGCTTGGCCGCCCTTGATGCCCGCGCCGCCAAGTACCGTGCTCCAACTACCCGGCCAATGATCTCGACCAGTGTTCGTGTTGATCTGTGGAGTCCTTCCAAACTCACCCATCCAGATCACCAGCGTATCATCCAGCAATCCACGTTGCTTCAAGTCCGTGATCAGCGAGGCATAAGCCGGGTCCAAAACTTCGCAGAGCGATTTTACCGCCGTGAAGTTTTCCTCATGAGTGTCCCAGCCTGCGCCCGGCGCGCCATCGACGCCGGTGAGCGACACTTCCACAAACGATACTCCACGTTCAATCAATCGCCGCGCGAGCAAACAGCCTTGCCCAAATGTCGATCGACCGTACGCATCACGCAGCACGTCGTCTTCTTCATCCAGCTTAAACGCGCTCACGGCAGACGACTTCATCATCCGAATCGCCTGTTCGTACGACGCCAGATGACTGCTGCCCGGGCCATCGGGCCGCTCAGCCAGAAACGATGTTTCCAGCGTGCTCAGCAGACTTAACCGTGCGTCCACCTGAGCCGTCGAAAGCCGCTCCGCTGGTTTCAAGTTGCGAACCTGAAACGAGACGTTCTTGTCTTTGTCAGTTTCAGAGCCCACGACGAGCGGCGACCATGCGGGCCCCAGGAATCCTGGTCCATACGCTGCCGGACTGAACGCCCGGAACGGATTTATGCTGACGTATGATGGCAGATCACATGCGGGCTGCTTCAATTGCTTGCCGAGGAACGCTCCCATCGACGGATATTGAACTGGCCCCTGCGGCAAATATCCCGTGCGCATGAAGTAGGTCGCGCGTGTGTGATCGCCTTCTTTCGTCGCCATTGATCGGACTGGGGCGAGATGCTCCATCACGCCCGCCACCTTGGGCAGGTTCTCAGCGATGCGAATTCCGGGCACGCTGGTGTCGATGGCTTTTGTCGGACCGCCGTTGGGCTGACCTTCTTTGGGGTCAAAAGTTTCCATCTGACTCGGCCCACCCGACATCCACAGCAGGATGCACGATCGCGGCGACTTTTCCTCAGCCTCCGCCAACTGAGCCGCCAGGCGTGGCATCCATCCGGACATCGATCCGCCCAGTAATGACAGGCCCGAGAATTTTGCGAAACTGCGGCGTGTAATAGAATTGGCCATGGAACTGTTTCCTGAAAACCTGTGTCTTCGCGATTGGGCATTCTAGCAGTTTGCAAAGCCCGTCGTCGATCGGAGTCCGCTAACCGGAAATTTTGTTTGTTTTTAAATGTAATCCGACCTGTCCTCAGGTCGGAAACCTTACAACGGAGCCCGGCGAACAAACGCGGCGATTTTTACAGGACCGCCAAATTTGGTTCGCCGAGATCTCAGGATGTCGATCTGAGGACAGATCGACCTACGTAATCCGACCTGTCCTCAGGTCGGAAACCTCGCAGCGGTGGCCAACGGACCAGCGCGATGATTTCTACAGAGCGGCCAAATTTGGGTCGCTATATTCTCAGGATGTCGATCTGAGGACAGATCGACCTACAGACTGTACAACTCCCACAAAACGCAATCCACTCAAGCAACGGAAAATCAGGACATGAAATTCGAAACCAAGTGCATCCACGGCGGCGTCCACAAGGACCAGCAGTACAACAGCGTCACCACGCCGATCTACCCGTCATCCACGTTCTACTGGAACAGCCTGGAAACGAACTCCGGCTACGACTACACCCGCTCTGGAAATCCAACCCGCGCCGCGCTGGAAGAAAACATCATGGCGCTGGAAGGTGGCGTTGGATGCGTCGCGACATCGACCGGCATGTCCGCGACTCATTGCGCGATGGCACTGTTTTCTCCGGGCGACCACATCGTCGCGCCAGCGGATTTGTATGGCGGGTCGTTTCGACTGTTTGATAAGTTCCTCACGGAGAAAGGTCTGTCATTCACGTTCGTCGATATGACCGACCACAAAGCACTCGCTGCCGCGTTCACACCGGCGACCAAAGGTGTCTGGATTGAGACGCCAAGTAACCCGCTTATGAAAGTGATCGATCTGGCATTCGTCGCCGAGCTGGCCAAAAAGCATGACGCGATCACACTGTGCGACAACACCTTTATGTCACCGTACCTGCAGCGGCCGTTCGAATTCGGCATCGACATTGTGATGCACTCCACGACCAAATATATCAACGGTCACTCGGACGTCGTCAGCGGTTGCGTGGTATCAAAATCTAAGGAGCACGCAGACCGCATCGCGTGGATCTGCAACGCACTCGGCCTGGCCTGTTCGCCCTTCGACGCATGGCTCGTGCTGCGAGGGATCAAGACGTTGGGTTGCCGCATGGAAGGTCAACAGGCGAACGCGATGAAGGTGGCTCGGTTCCTTGACGGTCACCCGATGGCCGAGAAAGTCTACTATCCAGGACTGGAATCACATCCGCAGCATGAACTCGCCAAAGCCCAGCAGCGCGGCTTCGGCGCGATGTTGGCGTTCGATACAAAGGACGGCCGACCGACCGCAGAGCGTGTCTGTATGAAGACGAAGCTGTTCGACGTCTGTGTGTCTTTGGGCGGCGTCGAATCACTGATCTCATTCCCGATGACAATGAGCCACGCATCGATGACAGCCGAAGCCCGCGCTCGAGCTGGTATCACCGACAAGACCGTTCGCATTTCCGTCGGCCTGGAACATTGCGACGATCTGATCGCCGATCTAAAGCAGGCGTTGGAAGCGTAGGCCGATCAGTCCCAGATCGGCATTCTGAAATGTCGTTAACCTTCGCCATGTGGAGTTGGAGATCAGCGTCCCGAAAACGGTTCGCCACATTTCTGGAACCCGACCTGAGGAGAGGTCGGGCTACAGTTTTGAGAACATTTTATCCGCGATCTGCGCGATATTATCACGACGCCAAATCGGACAGGTAACGTCGGCTGGCTTATCATCCGAAACCACTGCAAGGATCGTGAGATCGCTCGCCGCATACGGAGCTTCGCTCACGACACTTCGCCAAACTTCAATCCTTGGTGCGGTGGCTTGCAGGTCGCCTTCGACAAGAATCAGATCGCAATCGGCAAACTGAAGTTCGAACTGCGAGTAGCGTTCGTCACCACGTTCTTCACGTTTCGTCGGAATGAACAGCGCGGTCATCTGTGGCGACAGAATTCCAACCCCCGCCGCGCCGGCTTCGTGATGCTTGTACGAATCCTTGCCGGGTGTGTCGAGTTCATGATGGTGATGCGTGTGCTTCACGGTCGCCACCTTCAAGCCTCGCGCGCTAAGTTCACGAACAAGGTCACAGACCAGCGTGGTCTTGCCCGAGTTCTTGCGACCGACAATGTGAATTCGACGTGTCATAAGTTTTACGGCCCCATCAGGAACTTGAACAATCCTGTCCTGTTTTGAACCGGACTGAAGTCCCATCCTACGGAGTCGCATACTCAATCGCAACACAACTGCACAGCCCACGCGCGAACGTATTGGCTATCGCAAAAGAATGCGCCGAAGCGCGAAGAAGAGGTACGTCAAGATGAGGTTCACTTCGCGGCTTCACGAAGTTTCCTCAAGCCAGGTTGTATATCAAAGTTGTTGAGGAGTAGTGCATGCAAACGAATAGCGAAATTTACAGACTGCCGCAAGGGATAAAATCTATGGTGTTAATCGGTGGCAGTTTGGAAAAAAAAGCAGAGCGGCCTGGTTGCCCAGGCCGCTCATGTTGCTTTGACACAAGGCGGGCCATGACTTGCATCTCAACAACGTAGGATCCCAAAAGCAATCACCGTGCCAATGTGTTGTAAGCGACAAAAAATTAGTTCGTCGAATTGACGGATATGCTTTTCAGGTCAGGCGGAAAGGCACTTTTTCTGTTTTTCAGATTGATCCAGACTGTGGTAGTTTTCGTTCTAAGTTACGATGATCATCGAGATTCAACTTTGTCTAACGCATGATTCTGCGGCGCGACGTTGCAGAACGCGGCAGGGCAAAATTGAACTTGTAACAGTTGCAAATCACGTCACCAGGAAAAACGCATGATGTACAGAAAACTCGATCCTCAAAAGACGATCGGAACTCTGAAGACGCTGGCAAATCGAATCAACGAGCGATTTCCTGGAGCAAGTCTCAACGAGGTCTGTAAGGATTTGTCGGCGATCGCAGAAGAAACGTGCGGACGCATCGCCTGGGTGTCCCGCCCTTATAAGGTGATTCGCCTGGCCGTTATTCTCGTTATCGCGACAGCTTGTGTTCTGGGTTGGCTGGTGATTCAAAAATTGAAATTCCAACAGGACGGGTTTGGTCTTGAGGAACTGGACGCCGGAACAAACACAATTGTGGTCACCGGCGCCGCTTTGTTTTTTCTGTTCTCGTTGGAATCCCGACTCAAGCGGGCGCGAGTCCTGCACGCGATCGATGAGTTGCGAGCGGTCTCGCATGTCATTGATATGCATCAGCTGACGAAAGATCCAAGTCAGCTTTTGAGCAGCGGTAGTAAGCGGACAAAGTCATCCCCGCAGCGAACACTGACTCCGTTTCAGCTCACGCGTTATCTGGACTACTGCAGCGAGATGTTGTCACTGGTCGGCAAGCTTGCGGCGTTGTATGCGCAAAGCACATCGGACAGTGTCGTGCTGCAGGC
>JBDNFT010001260.1:0-4098 GCA_041689695.1 Planctomycetaceae bacterium
AGGCCGAGTCCGCAGAAAGTTAGTGACGGAAATACCGTCTTCACTTCGACTGCCGGTTGGATTCTCAGAACCTACCGTTTGTCAGCCGGGGATTATGGCGGTCAGTGGACCAAAATGGTCGGTCGGGCCGCACGAAACAGATGCAGCGCCGCAACAACTTTGCGACGCTCTGCAGACGATGGACGCGGCAGCCTTAGCGGGCTTCCCATTGATAGTGCTCGTCGATGATGCAAAATTCTGTGGCGCGTCACTGAGCAATTTTCTGTGGGTCACGTTTACTCGCAGCAATCCAGCAGCCGATATTTTCGGAGTGTACGCATTCAATGAACAAAAGCACTGGGGCTGTCGCGGCCCCATGGTGATCGATGCTCGCATCAAGGCCCATCTGGCACCGGCGTTGGAGACAGATCCTGCGACCTGTCGCAAAGTCGATGCCCTTGCCGCCCCAGGCGGTCCGTTGCACGGGATCTGCTGAAGTACATCGACGCTCACCTGTCCGACTCCGTGCCGCAGGGCTTCGGCGAGCAGCACTTTCGTCGGTACGACCGAATGTCGCTCAAAACAGTGCAGTGATGAGTGTGATAGCGACGCCGATTCCAGTTCCGCGTCCGCTTGAATCGTGCGTGGCTCTGTCGTCACATTCGCCACTTGAGCGATGACGTCTCGTTCGGCAGCGTCGAGCCGCTGATTCCACAATGTCCGCAGTTGAGTCATCGACAAGCCTGCCTGCTTCTTCTCGCGGCTCTTGGCTCCGAGTCCATCTTTCGCGGCATCCGACGTGATGCCGTCTTTCCGGGCGAGTTCTTCAATCTGGTCGGTGCGTCGCGAAAACTTCATTGTCATGGCTTTGGGAATCTGGTCGATATCCCACGTCTTGCCTTCGCGACGAATGTCATAACCCAGCTCCCGCATCTTCATCGCCATGCGAGCATGAAACGCCGCTTCAAAATATGGAGCATCGCGTTTGAGATCTCGAAACTGTCCGGCCTTCCATGCCTGTTCTTTCTGGTCCCACGTTGTGTTCATCACGAAACAATGTGCATGAACGTGTCGATCGGGTTCGCCGTTGACGGGTCTGGCGGACTTGTGAATGAACTGCGCCCACACGAGATTGCCGGTGGTGCGATTCGCATCGACTCCATGCCGCCGCACGCGAGTCTTCGCTTCGCGTTCGATCTCATGCATCGTCTCATCGACACTGTCGCGAAAGGCCGTCAGTGTCCGATCATCCATCCCTAACGAATACGCCAGCGACACGCCTTTTGGAAGATGAAAATTGAAATCGTACCCGACAGTGCGATCACTATTCGTCCGCAGCGTCAGCCGCTCCCCGGATCGCGGATCAAGATTGTCGCAGAGCCAATCAATGCTCAGCTTATCGACCTCTCCCGACAGCCCGAGCATCCCCGCCGCTCGACCTCCCCAGCGACCTGTCAGTTCCTGACCTTCGCTGAGATCGTCCGAGTGCGCGTAATAACTCTTCGCGGAACCCGCCGCCCGATTTTGAATGATACGACAAGGACGCGATTTTCCTGTCCGAAGAATACTTCGCGGACTTCTGGTACTTTTGCAAGCTTGCCCTCAATAATCTCTTTGCCCCAGTAGCTAGCGGTCAACCCTTCCTTCAGGAATTCAGGAACAACCTTGGTCTTCCATTTCGTGTCGTCGTTCGGGTTGATCGAGAGATTGGCGAACAGCACCCACTGATTTGCGTTCGTCCAATGCGTGTAGTTAGCGTGACCTGTGGAACGGTACGTTTTGATCGTTTTGAGTTCGGCGATGGCAAGGCTGACCGCCTCGTCCATGTCCAGACTGTCTCGGTACTTCGACTGGTAAACAATCGTGCCATCAGCAGCGCGGGCATCCTGGCCAGCGTCTTTCCCAGGACGCCCAAAAAGGATGGTTTGCGGATCGTGCGCGTACAGAATCGCGTGCATCAGCGATTCCTGAACACCGCCGTCTTGTATCAAGCCCCAATTCAGTGCTGGCATTCTGCCTCCTCCAACAAAACTATCAAATACATGGTGTCACCTGAGATAATCTCTGGCAAAACAACTGGATCAACGGACGCTGAATTCTTCGATTTCGAAGTCCTTTTGTAACATGAACGTTCTACTTCGTGAAGGGGTCAATACGAGTGTCGTAAAAGTGACATGGCGGTGTCGATGCAGCGAGGATGAAAGTCATTTGGGTTAAAAATTTGGCGGCATTCGAATGAACGTCAGCATTCTAGCGATAATCGACGACGACAGTATGTTGGTTCATGCCTTTTGCCATCCCCTCTGCCGAGGTCGGCCGACTGTAGGCTGCGCGTTCGCTCCGGTTCTGCTGATCGCAGGAACTGCCCCTGCGTTGCCCTGATGCACAAGCACAGTGCCGGAATGCATTCCGGATTCGGACGCGAGCGACGTCTATGTTCTTGAGGGGACACCCCTCGGACTGTCAAGGGGCGGGGCCACGCTGACGGATGGGTTTATTGCCTTCACGATTGTGGCGATTTTCTACCGTGCGTGAATTTGCACCATCTGTTGTGCGAGACTGTGGATCCAGCATGGCTGCACCGGAACGATGGATCAGAGATTGGCAGCAAATGAGCAGTGATTTTGATTGCTTGCCTGCCGCAAAAAAAAACCATCACTGCGGCGCGTGATGAGTACATTGGAGGCCAGCTTGTCTCGCATCAATGCGAATCGTCTCTGGCTCGAAGCTTGCATCGGTCGTCGTCGTTCATGTTGAACAATTCGACGGTGCCTTTCCCGGTTGCCGTCAAACCGACAACTCGATTGTCTCGCTGAACAAAATGGTCGTCCCAGTTTTGCTGCCGACGATGGAAGAGTGGGACAAGTTCGTCGTCCACAAGAGTTGCCAGATTCGGCCCTTTGTGAAAATTGCACCAGTGGCACGCGAGACATAAATTGGAGTCGTCGTCGGTGCCGCCGTGTTGCTTTGCTATGATGTGTTCGACATGAAATGTGATCAGGGGCAGCAGATCCTGATGGCACTGACAGTATTCACAGCGATTATCAGCACGCTGGCGGACCAGTCGTCGAGTGGCAGCATCCAATGCCATCGAGTCAGCCCTGTGTTGTGTTAATGGCGGCGCGAGCTTTCATCTGCAATATGCTGATAAAATTGATCGCTCTCACACAGGCTTCGTATTCTGAACGCTCTTCGGCAGTCAGCGTTCCTTCAGTCGCTTTTTCCGCGAAGTCTTCCAATTTCTGTTGCACATCCGGTGCGGCTCGTAAGCCAGCGATGCTACGAGCAACGTCCGGCGTCAGACATTTACTCACGGGATCGAGCAGTTCATCGATTATTGCAAAACGAGAAGGTTGGATCATGGCCGGACTCTAACAAGTGACGACGGGGGCTGGAATTGTATCTCCCGAAATCAGAAATTGGCGGCAGAGAAATGCTGACGCCCAAGCAGATCGCCACAGCCCGCATAGATGGATTCGCGGCTGATATCGACTTCATGGTCAAGTCGTGGATGGCGGTTGGCCCATTGTTTCAGCCAGTCGCCAAATGTGCCCTGAGTCGTCAATTTGCGCCGGGCGGATTCCACTTCGGACTGCAAACTGTCAGCCACGATTTCGCTGACGTAGGCGTCAATTTCTCCACCAGTCTCCGCCACATGCTGTTGCAGAGCGGCAACATATTCCGATGGCAATTGTAGATGAACATTGAGTGTCATTGGGCGTCTCCTTGTAATAGATTGTAGCACGATTCCGCTTGCTGGTCACGCAGTTTTTTCTGGTGCCGGACACGGGATTGAAGTACATGTTTGGCATCCCCTCATTCGAGGCCGGGCGACAGCGGGCTTCGCGAGTGCTGCCGTTCTGCGGATCGCAGGAACTAGCCCTGCGTCGCCCTGATGCGGAGCATTGTGAAGCGTTCTACGGATCTCGGACGATGTTGTGCGAATGCCGAAGCTGGAGACGTGCCCTTACACGTTTCAAGATTCTAGATTCCTGTTCAGCCATCAGAACTCGCCTCCAGTCGCCAAAAACAACGAAAAACACTATGGCGAGCTTTTCATGCACTAAGTCTCTGGGCAGGTATTCTGATCCTGACGCATGTTGGTGTTTGGCGGCTTTA
>JBDNFT010001261.1:0-1356 GCA_041689695.1 Planctomycetaceae bacterium
ACTGCATTCGCAATGCAAGCCGATAGCGTCATTCGTCGCAACGATTGACGCTCGTGAGTTATGATTGACGTGCTAAGTCAGATTTCCAGCGTCAATGGGTAGAAGCGAATCGTTCAATGCGATACACACCTTGTTGACTTTTGTCCGACCCCAAATTCTGTCGCGTTATCAGAGGAATCGCTACAATGCATGAAGTTCTCCACAGCAATCTGTTCCTGGTGAAGGAGCACGTTGGCATGTTCAAAGCAGCGAGCAATTTTGACGTGTATGACCCGGAATCTGGTCAACTGATTATCAATTGCCGTGAGGAGAACCTGGGCTTTTTCACCAAGATGCTGCGGTTCACTGATTACAAACGGATGACTCCATTCGAGATTACGCTGAGAACTCCCGATGGCGAACCAGTGCTGATCGTGAAACGCGGAGTTTCTCTGTTTCTTTCCAGAGTTGATGTGCTGGACGAAAACGGAAACCGTATTGGTGGATTCAAGCAGAAGTTTCTTTCGATCGGTGGCGCCTTCAGCGTACTTGACGCAAATGATCAGCCAATCTGCGATCTGAAAGGAAAATGGACAAGTTGGGATTTTTCATTCCGCAAAGGCGACAAAGAGTTCGCTCGCGTTTCGAAGAAATGGGCTGGCCTCGGCAGAGAACTTTTCACATCCGCAGACAACTACATGATCTCAGTGAACGACGATGTCCCAATGGATCATCCCATCCGAATCCTGGTCATGGCTGCCGTGATGTGCATCGACTTTGTGCTCAAGGAATGATCTCGGGAACTACGTAGTTCGACCTGTCCTCAGGTCGAAGTCCCTGGGCGTACAACGCCAGGTAGTTCAAATAAATTCTGCAGCCGACAATTGCGAGTGGAAAACTTCAGCGCCGCTTAAAGCACACGCCACGCTGGTTGGTTGCAGACCTGAGGACAGGTCTGCCTACGTAATTCCTATGCTCACCCGACCTGTCCAAAATTCTGCTGGCATAAGCGAAAGGATTCGCTACACTGCCGCCAGCGAAGCCTTTCGCTGATGATTTGTATTGCTCGGCAGGAGAATGCGTCATGCGGGAACTTGGGTCGTCACAGCCAACGGCGGTTGAGCTGGAGATTTTGCGAATTCTCTGGGAACTCGGGCCAAGTCCGGTGCGTGACATTCACGCCAAACTCTCCGAAGCAAAAGACACGAACTATTCAACCACCGTCAAAATGCTGGCCGTAATGTTGACGAAGGGCCTGGTCAAACGCGACGAAGATGCGACGCCGCACATTTGGCGAGCGGCCGTGACTCGTGAAAAGGCGGCCAAGAAATTTCTGACCGAGCTGATTGAAAAAGTCTACGACGGATCGGCGATGAG
>JBDNFT010001262.1:0-1666 GCA_041689695.1 Planctomycetaceae bacterium
GGCTTCGTCGGTCGTCGTTTCTGCAAACGGTTCCTGGAATCCGGCGACCATGTCATCTGCGTTAATCCCGTTGCGTCGGATACGGGAGGCATCGATCCGGCCAATGGTTGGCCGATGTACGATCCTCGCGACTTTGCGAACTTCCATTTCGTTAAAGAAGACTGTCGTAAATGGTTTAAGGAACACGCGGACACTGACTTTGACTACGTACTGCATCTGGCGGCAATGGTTGGCGGTCGCGCGATGATCGAGAACCGGCCGCTGGCTGTCGCCGATGATTTGTCGATCGATGCGGAATACTGGCAATGGGCCGAACGAGCCAAACCGATCAAGACGGTGTGCTTCAGCAGTAGTGCCGCCTATCCGATCGGTCGTCAAAAAGCCGAAGGCTATGAACTGTTGACGGAAGACATGATTTCGTTCGATGGAGACATCGGCATGCCGGATATGTCTTACGGCTGGGCCAAGCTGACGTGTGAGTATCTGGCGCGGTTGGCTTATGAAAAGCATGGTTTGAAGTCCGTCTGCTATCGACCGTTTTCAGGTTATGGCGAGGATCAGGACGACACGTATCCGTTTCCCAGCATCTGCAAGCGAGCGATGGCGAATGTCGGCAAGGATGTGTTGACCGTGTGGGGGACTGGCGACCAGATGCGAGAGTTCATTCAAATTGAAGACTGCGTGGATCGCGTGCTGTACACGATGGACAAAATCGACGACGCGGACGCATTGAACCTTTCCACAGGCATCTACACCAGCTTCAAACAATTCGCTCGGATTGCCGCGGAAGAGTGCGGCTACAAACCTGAAGTTGTGGTGCTCTCTGACAAACCAGCCGGCGTGTTCGCTCGAGGCGGGGACACAAAGAAGCAGGCGGAGTTTGGATTTCGCTACTCGACCGATTTTCGCGAGGGAATTCGCGGGGCCTTGGATTATTTGACGCGACGTGTCGGCAATTGACGTTAAACAGGCAAACGCTCGCTCCTGATGACTTTTCAAAATTGGAATTCAGAACTTTGAAGAATCCCCTTGAATCATTACGATTCCGCACGCGTGGTGTGCTGCGAAGAGTAAAAAAAGCCACTCAATCCATCGGGAATTGGCGGAAGCGAAACGCGCCAGCTGACAAATACGTCCGCACGCTTAAAAATGTGGAAGCCTGTTGTGGATCATTGAACGGCAAACGAGTTTTAGAGATTGGCTGCGATCCGAACGGAGAGTTCCTTGCTTATTTGTCATCGCAGCGAACGCTGTCAGAAGCTGTTGGCGTCAACCCGTGTCTCAATGAACATAGTGTTCGTTTGAAATATTCTCTGTTAAAGGAGGATGCTCGGTCACTACCGTTTCCGGATAATTCTTTCGACGTGATTGTGTCGATCTCTGTCTTTGAGCATGTTCAGAATCTTGATGTGGCATTGGCTGAGATGTATCGCGTCCTTCGTCCAGGAGGGTATCTTTTCGCGGAGTTTGGCCCAATTTGGTCGAGTGTTTGGGGCCACCATCTTTGGTTTTACCACGGTGATGATGTGCGAGACTGGCGAAACACTCAGTTGCCGCCGTACGCACATTTACTCATGTCCGAAGCAGAACTTCGAGCATGGTGTCAGGATCGATACAGAGACGAATCACTGATTACCAAAATCTGTGATTTCGTATACCGATCGGA
>JBDNFT010001263.1:0-3418 GCA_041689695.1 Planctomycetaceae bacterium
GAACTGACTTCGAAATTTCGCCTCGTGATCCATTCACGGCAACACTTATGGCATTAACCAAGTCCACTGGTCTGAACGGTTTCTCGATGCGTGACACAACGGAAGGGAACCGCAGTACGTCATTCATGTCGGTCGTTGAGTAACCGCTCATGACAACGACGGGGATGGATATTCCCCTGTGTTCGAGTTCTTCCAGCATCGTGGTGCCATCGACACCAGGCATCATCAGGTCGATCAGCAGGCAATCCACTTCTGTTTCTTCGCTTAAGAACTCCAAAGCGTCACATGCAGACCCAAAACAATGCGCTGTCCATGAATTGGCTTGAAAGATACTTTCGACAACCTGACGCACCTGCAACTGATCATCAACAACCAAGGCCGTTAACGACTGCGGCTTTTCGGTTTGAAGTGTGACCTGTTTAGGAGGAAAAATCTCTGTATGAAACTCTGAATGACGCGGCAGCAAAATTCGAAATGTCGTGCCTACAGATTCCGTGGAAGTCAATCGAATCAGCCCGTTATGACGATTCACATGCCCAAAGACAACCGCCAGTCCGAATCCGTGGGATCTTATGGAATTCTTAGTCGTGAAGAACGGCTCAAAGACGCGTGCAATATTTTCAGATGAAATACCTTGCCCTGTGTCTTTGATCTCAAACCACGCAAAATCGCCGCATTCCTGCCGATTTCCAAACAGAGAAGGATCACCGACGACTCGGTCAAGTATTTCAACACCCACACGTATTGAAATGCAGCATCTGCCATTCGTCATCGCATGGGACGCATTCGTGACAAGATTCATGAGTACCTGCTCGAGTTGGCCTGCATCAGCCTCTGTAAAGACCGGATGCGCTGATGGAGTGAACTCAACCTGATGACGAATGCCAGATCCGGATCGCAATAATGGCAACATCTGCGTCACAAGTTGATTCAATTCCACTGATGTTTTTTGCATCGGCTGTTTGCCAGCATACGTCAGCATTTTCCGGCTGAGATCAGCCGCCGTTTCAGCCGCCGTGGTAATGCCATCCAGGTATTTGAGTGCTCGATCCGAAACCTTTTCTGTGTACCGCATCAGTTCCGCGTTACCCAACACACCCACCAGTAGATTGTTGAAGTCGTGCGCAATGCCCCCCGCCAGATCTCCAAGGCTCTCGAGTCGAACGGATTGAGCGAGATACAACTCCAGTTGATTACGTTCGTCTGCTGCTCTTTCCCTGGCAATCATCTCAGCGTGTAAAAGTGAATTTACTTTCCGCAGCTTTCGGCGTTCCCTCAACAGAAACAAAAGCAGGCAACAACACGCGACCAGACCGACTGCCGTTAGACGCAAATAAATTCCTTTCGCATCAAGGGCCGAATTTCGTTCTGTTTCCAGTGACTCGCCGCGGACTGAATTGTCAGTCAACAATGACTGCAGTTGAGACAATTCTGTCTCTTTGACGACCGCCTTGATCCATCGAGCCTGCTGCTGACGTCCCTCAAGACGCATTTGAACGATCCGCGAAAAGCCTGTGCGGTGTTTAATGGACTCAGCCGAAAAATCCGGAAGTCGCAAAACGAGATTTGACAAATGAGTCAGCGTCGAAGGGGCCGTGATCAATTGGATTTGATCTGTGGCCGCAAGCAAAGCATCCTTTGCTGATTCCTGGCGGCCGCATCGGAAGTGAATTTCTCCGATGCGAATGTCTGTCAGAGCCACAGCGGACATGTCGCCGGATTTCAGCATCGCTTTACGAGCCGTTTTAAGATTCTCCAATGCAGCGTCACTCTGGCCATATTGCTCCAAAAGCATGGCTGAAATGCACAATGCCTCAAACTGATAACGGCGAGCAGCCCTCACGTTTGTCAGTAGATTTGGCAAACTGAAGAACTCTGAACGCAACAATTCCACACGATTCAGCTCGTCCGAAATGATCTCTTCGGAATCGGAGAATTTCTGAACCGCCAGTGGATGATGTAATAGTTCCAGCAATTGATCGCGTGGGGCAAATGATTGGCCGGAAGATTCCAAAACCGGCTTCATTCGGAGTTCAACCATGTGGATCGGCACTGCCCTGGCAACCTCTGGAAACGACCGGGTTGCAAGTTCAAATTTGCCTGCAAACAGAACGTCCGCGTGGGCTGTACCTGTGGCTGAAGTCAAAGCATGACGCAATTGATTCATGCAGGCTGATTCAGAATACAGAGTCTGCTCGACCGCTGTCCGAGCTATCTGAAACAGCAAAACCAGTTCCGGGTCTTCGGACCGCAACGGAAATCGCAGCGCTAGTTCGAAATCAGTACGGCATTCGTCGAAGCCCACACATCGCAAACTGGCGGCAGAACGCTGCATTCTTGCCACCGCAACAATCGATTCGTCTCCCGCGTGTCGCGCGGCGATGATCGTTTGAGTACACAAACGAATGGCATTCGGCAGATCATCATAATAAGCGACCAGATTTTGCCGCAAAAATGCCATCAGCCCGCTGCGGGAAGTGCCACCATCATTCGAAACGTCATTCTGCCGATGCTCTTCATTCACAGACTCAAATAATTGCGACTGGCCTGAATCTGTTCGCTCGGCCCCAGCCAAGCCAACCTCCGCCGATAGCGCTGCAATGCAGTACGCCACCATTGCGCAGCGCAAACTGATTGGGGCGAGCGTCATCCTGACATTTCGGGCCGATTTCAAAACTACGAACTCCTGCATGCCAGTCTCTAACAGATCGTCCAAGTGAGAAGTGGAGTATATTCGCTCACATTGGGCAAGTGAGTGAAACACGACCCTTCAGCGTAATTCAGGATAAATTCAACCACATGATTCTGCTTCTCTATTCCGCCACGATGCAATTTGATGAACGTGGATCATAGACAAAGTCAAATGAAGCAAAAGAATTCAATCTTTTCAGCCGCCGCTATTTCGCAGCTTCTTTGGGTGCCTCGACGCCAAATGCGTAGATCGTTCGGGATTCGAATGTTTCACCCGGTTTCAAAACTGTTGTCGGAAACTCTGGATGATTAACGGAGTCCGGATAATGCTGAGTTTCTAAACACAACGCGCTGCGGTGCGCGTAGGTTTTTCCACTTTTGCCGGTCTGGCCTTTCAAGAAGTTGCCACTGTAAAATTGCACGCCTGGTTCAGTGGTTGAGACACGCAGAATGCGTCGTCAAACGGGATCCAGCAATACTGCGGCAAGATTGAGTTTTACATCTGCAGCCTTTTCATTCAGCACGAAGTTGTGGTCGTATCCAATCGCGGCCGTGGCTCCTATCGATTCGATGCGATTGCCAATCTTCGTGCGTTTGCGAAAATCAAGGTCCGTGCCTTCGACAGGTTCAATCTTTCCCGTTGGAATCAAAGTATCGTCACAGGGAGTGTACTTCTCCGCGTTCAGACGCAGAATGTGGTCCAGTACCGTCGCACTGCCTGCGCCAC
>JBDNFT010001264.1:0-3375 GCA_041689695.1 Planctomycetaceae bacterium
AGTCCAACTGAATCGTGAAACCCAATAGTTGGCCGCGACCTGACTTCTCTGTTGGAATAAATACGGAAGCCACGGAACATAAAGCAGCCCCGCAATTCCGGACGCCAGAATAAGGCGGCCTGTCATACGACTCGCCCGAAACTGGACGTCTTTGCGTTCACGCCACCACGCCATGGCCGTCAGTGTCGCACAGACGGCAACAAACGAAAACAAGCCATAGTTGTGCGTATACATCATCAAGGCCGATGTGATCACAAAACCAATCAGCGGCTTCGTAGACGCCTGATGATTCCGTAGCGCCAATAGTCCAAGCCAGGCACTTAGCAGATACACGAGCGACAGCATCGCATACATGCGAATTTCACCCGACCAGTGAATCTGAAATGCGCTCGACGCCACAAACATGGCAAACATCAGCCCGACTCGATCACCAGCATTGGAGGATCGGTCTGCGTTCGCCTCATCTTGCGACGGAGTAATCCACTCGACCGCTTCCTTTCCGACACGCCATGCAACCCACACGGTCGCAGTTCCACAGACTGCCGGGAACAGCCTCATCGCCCACAGTGATTCACCGAAGACTTTGATCCATCCCCACAGAACCAGATAAAAAAACGGCGGATGGCAGTCGTTGCCCGTGCGCTGAATGATTTCCACCGGTCCAAACTTGCTGCTCAGGGTCCACGAAAAAGCTTCGTCGAACCAGATGGACCGAGCATTCAAATGCCAAACGCGCAGTAAAAATGCCACCACCACGGTGGTAAAAACCGCCATGTTCATCCAGCGGCGGCTCATCGAGTGGCCCCGGCGGGAAATGATGTTGCCGTTCGCGAATGGGCACTCGATTCCTGGCCTGTCCTGGTTCTGTCCAGCGGCAGTTGAGGAATTTCCGTTTTTTCTGCCGCTGTCGCTTTCTCTGCCGCTGGCGATTGGAAAAGCGAGGTCGCCTGTTGTCGCAGTGTCCTCCGAAGTCGAAACAACCCGAAAAACATCTTCCACGAATCACGAACAAGGCGCACTCGCGACCCGGGGATTTCTCGCCATGCGACGGGAATTTCAGCCACCGGAATTCCGCGTAACGCAGCCAGTCCCAGAATCTCCAGATCAAACAGGTATCCTTTCTCGGACGATTTCTGAAACAATGACAATGCAGCGCTGCGACGAAACAACTTAAATCCGCACTGTGTGTCTTCAACACCAGGATTCACCAGCAGCCGTGCCAGCGTCGCAAAAAACGCGGCAATGATCCTGCGTGACAAAGTACGGCGAACCTGCCCAGGCTCGCTCCCAAACCGTGAGCCGCACGCCACGTCTGCCCGACACTCCAAAGCTTCCAGCAGCAAATGATACTCAGTAAATGGCGTCGCGTTATCCGCATCTGCGTACAATACCAACTCACCGCGAGACGCCAGAACTCCTGTGCGAACGGCTGCTCCTTTCCCAAGATTCGCTGGATGAGAGATCAACACAAGTTCCGGAAAAGTAGCCATCACTGTCCCAGGGATGGAAGAATCCGAACAACCCGCAGCAAACTCCCGAACGACCGCCGCCGTTCGATCTCGACTTCCGTCATCGACAACAATCAATTCCCAATTCGCTGCGTACTTGTCTCGAAACAATCCAATCGCATCATTGAGCGTCCGGACGATACGGCCCTCTTCATTGAACGCCGGAAGAATGATGGTGAGTCGAGGTCGATGAGTGTCAGAATTCTCCATTCGCCACCCCCGCATCCAGTGCTGTCTCCCGGAGTCCGCCGCCGTCGGTTGTGAACAAATGATAAAGCACCTGTCCGTCGACGTCCTGCGACAGAAACCGCACACTGCCGTCCGCCAGAGCGATATTCACTCCGCCAGGATGAAAGCTCTTCAGGAACGGCGATTCCCCTTCCGCCAGGAACCTTCCGCTGTTGATGGCATGATCGCCTTTGTTCGCCAGTGAAAAATCGACGTTGCCCGCCGAACACGAATTGTCCCGGCAAATCGTGTGACTGAAGAAAACTCGAGACTGACGACCGTCACCCGTGGCCCAGTTGATTCCTGGCTTGGAAGCATCGACTCCTGTGAGGACATTTTCACCCATCATCAATGTATTCGACAAACCGTCTTTGACCGTCACGGCTGTATGATGCCGCGTGGTTCCCTGATAACCAGGCGTCCCCTTGAACTGCCAGTTCTCGCTGAAGAACATTCCGAGCCTGAAAAATAGTTCGCGATCCGAAGGTGAGCCATCCGTTGAATCCGGGTTCGCACACACGATGCCATTGCCATTCAAATCCAGAGGCACATAAAACGGATCGGCAACGCAGTCCTGAACACCGTTGTAGAAGAACGAATCTCCAATACCGCCGTTGACTGCGTAGCTCAGATCGCCGTCACCCGTCGTTGTCGTATCCGAAGGGCAAGTGAAAACTTTGACATGCGTGCTGGCGATGTCCTGATTGGCGGGAAAGGTCGCCAGTTGATCCCAGTCCCACCGATCTGCCAGATCGCGACGATCGACATACGACAGCAGATCGACAACCCAGTTGTGATGCGGACCGGGACTGTTCTTATCCGGACTCGGCCCACCACCCCAATAACCCGCCGCCGGAAACTGATTGCGAGCCGTCAGAAACCCATGCATCCCGAGCGCCAGATTCTTCACATGATTTGCACACTGAATCCGCCTCGCCGCCTCCCGAGCATTCTGCACCGCCGGCAAAATCAACGACATGAGGAGTGCAATGATGCTGATGGAGACGAGGAGTTCGATGAGCGTGAAGGCACGCCTACGGACTCTCGTGTGAAATGACCGCGTTTTCACCATGAAAATCGCTCACAATTGCAATGGACACATTTCAGGATGTAGGGTGCGTGGTGTAAGTCGATGACGTGGTGTTTCTGTAACGGGCGTACGAACATCGAAAATGCCATGTTGTCAAATGAAACATGCCAAAAGACAACACGGCTCATGTCGCGAGAGTGTCGCAAAACGCCATAATGGGATCGTTCTTCTGGGGAAAGCCCCCAGAGTTTTATGGCCCGACTTGCGCTCGCAAATCGATCTTAATAACGGACTGTTCGTGGGTCGTTTCGAGAACAATGGTGCGCGTCCACAATCCATCATCTCCTGTTGCCTTTGGGGAGAATTCAACCGTTACAATCTGCACTTTACTGACGTCATTGACGAAATTGACACCCAGTTCGTCATTCGGGCAATCCTTTGCACGTACAATCTTAAACGGGATTGAATCTGCGGCCTTAATCACAATCCGGCGATGAACACTTTCGCCTTTACGAACTGTCCCAAAATGCAGGACTTTTGGTCCAATCAAGCCTTCTGAGCGATCCAGCCTCACCGGTATCGCTTTTGAGACGCCCACATGTGCTGGAT
>JBDNFT010001265.1:0-2012 GCA_041689695.1 Planctomycetaceae bacterium
AATGAATCCTTTTGTACAATTCTGCGTGTGCTGCAACAGGTACTCGTCGAAATCAGCCGTTGAGCGTTAGCTCACGGTTTTCACGGAACCGGACGCTAACGCGTTCCGGCTAATGCACGTCCAGAGCGAACAGAAAATTTCGCAGCTTGCCATCCGCAGTCAGTCGTGTGCGGTTACAGCTCATGCAGAAACGGCGGCTCACTGAAGCAATGATTCCAATCCGCCCCACGCCGTCGCTTAACATGAAGTCGCTGGCGGGAACCCGCGTGTCCTGATCCGGCACTGTCTCCAACGGGGCAATCTCAAATGGCGTGGACTTAAGGTGTAGCGGAAGTCGCCAAGACTTTCGGCACACCGGTTTTTGAAGGGAAAACCGAAACTCCTGGCGAGTTCCGCTACAAGAAAATACTAAGTTCACGCCATTGGAGGCAATCTCGCAGGACCACGTTTCCATTATCCTTCCCACATCATTCACCAGAAAATCAGCGCCCGATGATGCTCTCGCGAAAAGCGTCGCAGGCCTGGATGACGTTTCATGCCCCGGAGCCTTCGCTTGAGTACTGCCGATAGTTCGATCTGACTTGATCGGTTTCCCTTAGGCCCAGCAATTGGTCTGTATCGTGACTGACCTGGCGAAAGTGTTCCGCTGAGGAGGCCGGAGTAAGGTCTTCGTCCCATGTTGGGATTATCCGCCTCATCTCGTTGGCTCCCGCCTGACTTTCCAGGAGGTGAGGTAGGCAGGTCTTGACGACATCCAGCATCACGGACACGGAAACGGACGCGCCGGGCGAAGCTCCCAGAAGAGCGGAGATCGATTTGTCTGTGTTGGTGACGACTTCAGTACCGTAGTGGACGATGCCAGCGGCTCCGTCTTCCTTCTTGATGGCTTGCACGCGGATACCAGCGTCCACCAGCTTCCAGTCCTCACGCCGGGCATCGGGATAAAAGCCTCGAAGAACTTTCATACGGGCTGCCATGCTCTGCGTGCCTTGCCGGATCAAATACTTCACGAGTGGCAAGTTGTAGAGCCCAACCTTGGCCAGCGAACCAAAATTGTCGATCTTGACCGAGGACGGCAGGTCGCTGAAGCTGCCAGATTGCTGCAGGAATTTCGTTGTAAAGGCGGCGAAGGGACCAAACAACAGCGACTGCTTACCGTCGAGCACGCGCGTGTCGAGATGCGGCACAGCCATCGTTGGCGCTTCCGCCTGAGCCTGGCCATAAACCTTGGCCTGATGCCTGGCAACAATTTTCGGGTTGTCACACACGAGCCACTGGCCGCCAATCGGAAACCCGCCATAACCTTTCACCTCGTCGATCTTCGATCTCTGCAGCAATGGCAGGCTGCCGCCGCCAGCTCCGATGAACACGAACTGCGTTCGGTTGTTGAAACTGCGGTTGCCGGAAATATCTTTCACTTTGACATTCCAGCCATCTGACGTTCTGTCGAGATCGATGACGCGGTGCCCGGTGGCGACACCACAGCCGGGTTGTCGGGCCAGCCAATGAACGAGTTTCCGGGAAAGCGCGCCGAAGTTGACGTCGGTACCGGACGCCATTCTGGTTGCGGCGACCGGCATGACATCGCGACCTTCAATCAACAACGGAGCCCAACTTTTGATGACCTCGCGATTCGTCGTGAACTCCATCTCTTTAAAGAAATGATGGGCCGACATGGACTCGTAACGGGCCTTAAGAAAGTCAACCTGTTCCGGACCATAAACGAAGCTGATGTGAGGAATTTGATTCACGAATTCGCGTGGACCATCGATCATTCCTTCACTGATCGCATAGGCCCAAAACTGCTTTGATTGTTCAAACTGCTGAAAGATCTCGATCGCCTTTGATACATCGACCGAACCATCGGCGTTGCGATGCGGCGTGTAACTCAGTTCGCAGATTCCCGCATGCCCGGTCCCGGCGTTGTTCCAGCCGTCCGAACTTTCCTGAGCGAGTTCCTTGGTCACCTCGTAGAGCTGGATTTTCAGGTCCGGCTGCAGTCGCTTGAGCAT
>JBDNFT010001266.1:0-4998 GCA_041689695.1 Planctomycetaceae bacterium
CCTGCATTTGCGCGTCATCCTCGCGTGAAAAGTAGCGACGGCCATCAATCCACGTTTGCTCGCAGCGTGTAAAGTTGGACAGCGGATCGCCGTTCCATACGACAAAATCCGCGTGCTTGCCTGGTTCCAGCGAGCCCACCAGATGCTCGATGCGCAGTTGCCGCGCTGGATTCAGTGTTACAAACTTCAACGCTTCCTGCCGCTCGACGCCGCCATATTTAATGGCCTTGGCAGCTTCCTGATTCAGATGCCGCGCGAGTTCATTGTCATCTGAGTTGAATGACACGACAACTCCTTGATTATGCATCAAAGCTCCTGCGTGCGGAATGGCATCGATGACTTCAAACTTGTAAGCCCACCAGTCCGAAAACGCCGAGGCCATCGCGCCGTGTTTCGCCAATGCATCGGCGACTTTATAGCCTTCCAGAATGTGCTGAAACGTGCCGATCGTCACGTCGTACTCTTCCAGAATTCTTAGCAGAGCGAGGATTTCGTCCTGACGATAACTGTGACAATGAATCCAGCGATGACCTTCGACAATCTCGCGTAAGGCATCCAGTTCAAGATCGCGCCGCGGCGGCAGGCCACGACGGTCGGTCTGCCATGCATCCATTTTCCTGGCGTAGTCGCGAGCGGCTTCAAACGAATCGCGAAAAAGCTGTTCGACCCCCATGCGCGTCTGCGGATATCGATTTGACGGATTGGCCATATTGCTTTGCTTGACGTTTTCGCCAAGCGCGAATTTTACACCCTGCGGAGCCTCGGCAAACTTCATGTCTTTGTCGGGCATGCCCCAGCGAAGTTTAATAACCTGATTCTGACCTCCAATTGGATTCGCCGAACCATGCAGGATATTTGCAGCTGTCACGCCACCGGCCAACTGCCGATAAATTGTGATGTCATTCGCATCAACAAAGTCTCCAACACGTACTTCGCAGGTAATTGCCTGAGTGAATTCGTTGATTCCTCCATCGGTCGCCATGTGCGAATGACAGTCAATGATGCCTGGCGAAATATGCATTCCGGTGGCATCAATAATGGCTGTACCTTCCGGAATTTTGATATCTTTTCCGACAGCCACAATCGCACCGTTGTCGATTAGCAAAGTACCGTCGTCGATGATGCCATCCGGGCCGCAAGTCCAGATTTTCGCATGCACAAATGCAACCGCTGCTGAGACCGGTGGTGGTTCGGTACGACCAAAAGCTCCCAACGGATAATTGATTTCGAACGATGCCTGTGCCAGTTGCTTTTCGCCGTCCGTCGCTTCGTTCTTTTTCTTTTCCTCTGCGGCTTCCTCGGTAGCTTCCGATTTTCCTTCATCAGTCTTTTCAGGCTCAGCCGGCGAATCAACGCGAATCATATTCGTGGTGGGCGAATTTCCGTCGGGCCAGGTCACGCTGCCGATGGCCACCACGCGATTGTCGGGCGCGGGCTGAGTGTTGTCTGCCTTCTCGGTCAGCGGGAGTA
The DNA here is from genome assembly GCA_041689695.1 of Planctomycetaceae bacterium. Lineage (GTDB taxonomy): Bacteria > Planctomycetota > Planctomycetia > Planctomycetales > Planctomycetaceae > SXXK01. The sequence continues at coordinate 1,471 of JBDNFT010001266.1, forward strand.
ACTCGGTCAGCGTGAGTGAGATTCGAACAACGCCTTCGATGCCCCAGTCCTTACCATTGAATGTTCCGGAAACGGCGTTGTCGTAAAGCTTGACGCCTTCGAGCGTGATAATATCTTTCGACTTCGAGACAATGGATTCTTCGGCAACATCAGGCTTAGACGAATCGACGCGCTTCACTGAAGCAGGCACGGGCTGTCGCGAAATGCGGCCTTTCAACTTGCCGTCCTGTTCAGTCAGCTCCATGTATAACCGATTGGGAAACTCGGCGATCTGCCCAATTTGCAGTTCAAAATGCCCGTCGATTTTTTGAGAGGCATTGGGTGAATGTTCGAAGCGAATGCCATCAACCCAGGTTTCAACGATTTTCGTCTTCTTATCGAACAGATCGCCATCAGTCACGACAAAACTGGCGATTCGACCAGACTCCAGAGTTCCCAGTTGCTTTTCAACACCCAACATCTGCGCGGGGCTCACAGTAAGTGCTCGCAACGCAGAACTTGGTGACAAGCCGCGCTTGACAGCTTTACGCAGGTTCTTCAGGAAGTCATTTTTTGAAGCGAGGCGATCAGTCGTGAACGCGAACCGTATTCCTGCAGCATCGACCTTGGCTGGGTTTTCAGGAGCGATATCCCAGTGCAGCATAGATTCCAAAGTGACATCCTGAGCAACTTCCGGTGTCGAGACATTGGGTGGTTTTGGAAATGCGAGCGGCAAAATCAACGATCGCTTTGTCGCAGCGATTTCATCTAATCGACGATATTCGTTGCCACTGCCTTTGATGATCAGCGTCAATCCAAACTCAGCCGCGAATCTGTCGGCACGCAAGGCAAACTGTTCATTCGAAGTCGATACAATAATCGGCATTGAGCCATCGATGACTGGTTGCAACGCTGCCAGCGCGTCGTTCTGTTCGGGGCGCGGAAGAGAACTGTCAGCCGCAAAGGCAGCGTGTGCATCGCGATACCATTGCGCGTCGTAGGTTGCCTGTCGAGCCAATGCGACGGCACCCATTGGACTGCTGGGATAACTGTTGCGGCTTGGCTTCAGGATCGTCAATCTCAGATGCTGCGCGACGTCTCTTGCCAGTAAAGCAGAGTTGAGATCGTTCCCTGTTAATGACACCAACGCACTTCGACCTTTAATGATCCCATCGGCCGGAGCGACTAATTGAGCGATGAAACCTTGCTTGCGAAGTGACTCCGCATCTGGATTGTTCGGCAATTGATCGGCGACGGACAGTTGGGGCGTGATCTGTCCGTTCCAATAGCGAGCGGAACCGTTGAGTCGATCGGTGGAGATCGTCTGCTCCGAATAGGCATCAATAAATCCTGCGTAGATCGTCTTGCCATTCAAATTGATTTCTTTAGCATCGACAGGAACCGGCACGTCAGTCCCTATGGCTTCGATTCTGCCATGTCGCACAACGATTGTTGCGGGCTGCGGTGTCGCGTCTGGATGGGCAACGATCATCGCTCCAGTAATCGCGTACACGTTCGGAGGATTAGAACGCAATGCTTCCTGCGGCGTCGATGTCTGGTCTGGTACAGCTATTGCAGCCGCCGCCGCAACCATGTTCGCCAGAAAGTAAACCGTTAAAAAAATACGCTGCATCACGATTCGCCCGGCTCGAACTTCGGAGTTCTTAAGACACATCGGAATATCATGGAAGCTGAGCGAGCGGAAGTAAATAACAGAGCCATGGGGAATTGGGAGATTCGCGGGGTTCAGCCACCGATGGTGAACAGGCTTCAGCTAAGCCCATTAGTTATCCGCCGTCTGGAGACAGATCATTTAGCCGAATGTTCTGTCATCCTGGGGCGGCATTCATCCGCATCCGCAGATCCGCATCCGCAGATTCACTTGCCCCAGACTGACATAGAATGCCCCGTTGGGGGGAAACGCAATTTGCGAGGCATGAAACGCCATTGTTGTTTGTGTTCCGGCCTGAAAGGCCATCGTATATCAGCCCAGGGAAACTACTCTGTCCACCACTTGGGAAAAGTAACTGTGCTGGCAGCAACCACAGTCATTAAGCGGGGCATTGTTCTTTTGCGATCAAGACGGTGTGGTCAAACTTGCCTGCTCTAAGACTGCAGATATCGCTCGATGAGTGGTACATAGCTTTCAAGCGTTGCGGTTGTCATCTTGGGCACCTTTCCCATATCGTCGTATCGACGCAGGCGAAGGCAGGATTCGAAGTGCGGGTTGGCTTCAAACTCGGACGCTTCCTCGTTCGTCATCGGGCCTCCCTGCAGTTGAAAGCTCAACTTCGAAGATTCGGAAAGCCCGGCCAGGTAGTTAGGATCCTTCCAGCACAGATATCGCTTGGAAGCCACATGCTGGCGGATGGGTTCAAGAATCTCTTCGGGAAATGATCCGGCAAGCAGTCTCGCTCCCAGTTCTTCGTGTCGAGCGTCCACGCCCTGCTGAGCGATTTCTTCGCCGAGATCATGCAGCATATGACCATAGTCATGCAGCAGACACGCAAGGACAAGACTTTCCGGTTCTCCGTACATGCGAGCAAACTCGGCGGCCTGAAGTGCATGCTCCAGTTCACTCACGTTTTCGCCATAGTGGCGACTGCCACGTTCCACAAAAACGGAGATGATTTTCTCGATACGGACTGGAGCTGAAGATGTCACCGGGTTTCGCCGATACAAACAAGTGAGGATGCCGTTCGAATGAAGATCTGACCTTCGGCAACTGCTGGAGACGTGTAGACTTCTTCATCCAGTTCATTGCGTGCCAGCACCTGAAAGCCTGGCTCATTTTTCACCACGGTGCAACGGCCAGTGTCTTCAAATATGTAAATTCGATCGGCAACTGAAACCGGGGAACTGTAGGTTGAACCTCCGGCACGAGCTTTGTGCAGAACTTCGCCTGACACGGGATCGATGCACGAATAGACACCAAGATCAGTAATCACATGCAGATAATTTCCCACCAGAATTGGTGAAGAAACATACGGCATTCCTTGTTCACTGCGCCAGGCGACGTGAGTTTCTGTGACATCACCGCGTCCGCCAAGTCTGACGGCCTGAGATTTCTTGTCCGGTGATCCACCAAAACTGAAGACCATGCCGTGTCCAACCGACGGTGTGCAAACGAATTTCTCGGTCGGCCCCTGAGCACTCCAGATGATTGATCCATCGGCTGGATTCAGACCAGAGTCTGCTGTGATCCAGTTACCACGAGTTGTTTCTGACCTTCAAAAGTGGTCAGAACCGGTGTGGAAAACGATCGCTGGTTGACCGCAGGAGTGTATCGCCAGACTTCTTTCCCGGTGACTCGATCCAGCATCACGATGAACGCGGTGCCGTCCTGATGACCGTTCACAATGAGGCCATCACCATAGAGAACAGGCGACGCCGCGAAGCCATGATTCGAAAAGATCCGGAGCGACAAAAAGGAGCGACAAAAAGGGGTCAGGTCTCTTTTTTGGGTCTACCTCTGGGGCGTGTTGTGGTTTCGAGGCCAAGGCGAACGGCGCTGCTCCTGATCCATTGGTCGTCACCAAACGGCACGCC
>JBDNFT010001267.1:0-8670 GCA_041689695.1 Planctomycetaceae bacterium
ATCGTTTCGCGTCGTCCGTCGCCTGAAACGCCAGCGACAACACAGCATCTCGGGAGATGCCAGCCGGGATGAAAATGCGTCCATCCAGAGCGTCGCTGTCTGCGTCCTTCAGGATGTTTGTCAGTTGCAGACATTCGCCGAAGCCAACAGACATTCGTCGCAGATTCCCTGCGATTTCCGGCGAAATGGCATGGTGAGAGACAAAAAGATCCGTCAGCATTTCGCCAACAATCCCCGCAACAACATAGCAGTAGGCTCGCAGGTCCTGGACGGTTTGGAGTTGAATTTGAACGAGGGACAACTCTGAGGAAGCAAGGAATCGCGTCATTCCGTCGATCGTCTGAGACAGTGCCGCTCGAATCGCAGTCGCGGCTGCGAAATCTGTCCAGTTCAACATTGCGAGAAGTCGAGGTAGCTCACAAAGCAGTCGATGAGTCGCTGAATTCTCGGGCCAAAGCCCACAGACATCCAACTGAACATGCGCTGAAAAGCCTGTGGGATGATCGCCAGTGATGTCAGGCCTGTTCAATTCGCAGCGAAGCTCCTGAAGCAGCCGGAGCTTGACTGGAACATCAGCCTCGGGCGCGTCTTCAATACTGTCGGCGACTCGAAATAGAAGGTATGAAAGCCCGATTTGCCGCCGCCGTTCGTCTTTCAGCAGCGGAATCGCCAATGCAAACGTACGACTTGTCCCCTGCAGCAACTCATCCACCAGAACATCATCAGGCAGGCGAACATTCGCATCAGTCGGCGGTTCCACCATTGCTGCTCCATGCGTGCGAAGTGAAGTGAACGATATTCAAACGCAAAGCAGGTTTTTAGCCTAAACAGTCTTCAATCAAGGCGATTTTCCCATGGAAAAATCGAAATGTTGCGGAATAATCAGACATCCCGCGCGGAAAACGTTCATAGATGAAACGTTTCAGCAGACCAGTTCTGCCTGCCGCTCATTTCACCGGCAATTGATAGGCTACGGCCTCAGTCGCATTACGCAGGAACAATCGATCGCCGATCAGAACCGGATGATTCCAAGTCTTGTCGCTCATTGCGGGCACTTGGGCCAGTTCTTCGTGCTTTTCCGGGTTGGCTCGTAATAGAAAAAGTCCGCCGGTCTCGCTGACCACGATGATCAAATCGGAATCGGTGCACAGCAAGGCTTGTCCCTTTTCGTAACGTCCACCTTTCCACTTGCGTTTGCCGCTGCTCAACACGCCATCAGCACCAAGGGCATAGATCGATCCATCGGCATATGCCGGAGTCGATCGTGGTCCCAGGCCGCCGAGTGCTTCGAAGAAGCGCGAAGCCCACTTCTTCTCCCAAACCTGTCGCCCGGATTCGCTTTCGTAACAAACCACAGCCTCTTCATCGCCGCGCTGTTCCTGTGTAAACAGATAATTGTTTACAGAAACAAGGGATCGTCATCACGATGAAGACAGGCCCGCGCATTGTTTCGTGCGACAGCAACTGCTGGACTGACAATATTACGATCAGCGCGAGCAGCCCCCAACAATCGCTCGGTGTAGCGAGCTCGACTGAGCAACAGCCACCAGAGAATCAGCGTTAAACTGAACAAAAACGGAAAGAAAGCCGTGATGGCCCAAGTCCATGACGGACCATCTGTCCAAACATCTGCCGTAAACCGCGCTGCAATCATGAGCGGAAGTACAAGCAGCGGAATCCAGGCTCGCAGCGGCTTAAACATGGTGACGGCAGCTTGTGGAGCTGATTCGGGCATTGAATCGGCAGTTGTCGACATATCAAATTGTTCCGTGGAAAACGGGTTCTCTTATTCATCACATTATATCAGCGAGGAAATCGATCGTCATCAACCGTTGAATTGATATAACTCAAGCGGGTCCCGATCATCTTGGCTGGCAAAACATTCGACGCCAGGCAAGCGTTCGGCAAGAACTCTCGCCAATTTCACCACCGCTGGTCGCTCACTGCTGAAATGTCCCGTGAGGACAAGGTTGACTTGTCGCGACTGACATTCCACGGCTGAATGGAATCGTGCCTCTCCCGTAACAAACGTGTCGCAATTTGCCTGCAAGGCATCCGAAAGATATTCCGCAGCCGCTCCACAAGCGAGCCCCACGCGGGTCACGGAATCAGAACCGTGCCATGCGACTTCCATGTATTTCGCATCAATTGCGGTGGCCAGTTTTTCGAGGAACGCCTGTCGCGGCCGAGGCTCGGAAAATACTCCGATCCGTCCTGAACCGCCAGAAATGTTCTGCTGACCGGATATGTTTCGCGGAAAAGGACGCAGCGGTGAGATAGAAGCGAACCCGAGTGATTCTGCAAGCCATTGATTGATCCCGAGGTCCGCGTTATCAAATGCCGTGTGAGGACTGTAAACATCGACGCCAGCTTCAATCAGTTCCAGCAGGATCTGTCCTTCGATTGTGTCGCTGGTAATGCTTTTTGTTGCGCGGAACAGCAGCGGATGATGAGTCACGATCAACTGAACTTTGCCTGCGGTCGCTTCCCGAGCGACAGCAGGCGTGAGCGTCAGGCAGGTCATCAGTCGCACAACAGGCCGTTCCGGACGCCCAAGAATCAGGCCAACGTTGTCCCATGATTCTGCGGTAGGAAGTGGAGCAAGCTGGCCCAGAATTTGACAAATATCGTTCGTGGTGAACATCGTCGATTTATACCCATTGAGGTTTTGGAGAAGAATGCACGACGCGGGGATGGGCAATCTGTAGCTCAGTCACTTCATCCAGCAGATTGCGTACGTCTCGACGGTTGTTCGCGATTTCCATACTCAAACGAAATGTTATGGACTCGCCAGCCGCAAGCTGGATCACGCGACCCTCGCGGCGTTCCACAGTTCGCAGATTTGGAAAGCTACTGCCTGGCTCCAGTCCCGCGACGTATCCATCTGCTTCCGCCTGAGTATTCTTCCACAGCACAAAGAACGGCATTGTTGAAGTATCAAATCGGACGCACACAGCGTGTTCGGATTCGGCATCGGCCAGTACGGCGATGCCCCATCCTGCTGAGTCTGCAGCCGCCCTGGTGAAATAGACTTGTTCTGCAAATCCGGTTGTCGGACCTTCGCACAGATTCCACATGTTGATGCCTTCCACAGCTCTGTCGTTGCGCGGAGCGACTTCCGTTGAGGCTGTATGCAGCTCGGAACCTTCGCCCAGGAACGGACGACCAATGTTGCAGTGATAGAGCATTTCAACTTCCGCTGTTTGAGCTCCGAGATTTTGGACAACGTCGGTAATCTCAAATCGATTCGAATTCACCTGCGTTGCGAGTGTGGATTCCAGTCGCAAACGACCACCGAACAGACTTGCCTCATCGACCACGCCTGTGACCGAAATAACATCATCCTGTTCTTCGACGGTCACCTGATGCGCTGCCAGATTTGCAATTCGACCATGCAGCGGCAGAAACTGCTCGGAGACAACATTGCCATCGGCGTCGCGAATGACATCGTTGCCCGGAGCACCATGCCAGCCAAGTCCACAACGGCAGATAAGTTCATTGAAACCGTCCAGCCATCCAATTCCACCACGCCGCATCTGATCGATAAAGGCTGGATGCACGGGACGCTCAACTGGCGAATCCCATTTGACGGGAACGTCATCGAACATGCCACGCCACACGCCCATGCCGCGGGTCGGCAGAAGTTCCAGCGACAATCGGCCATTGTTAAGTGTGACGACATCCACGCCGTCCGAGAGTCCGCCCGACATTCGTCGCATGGATGCAGACCATGCCTGGTTATGGCCAGTCAGCCTTGATGTTGTGTTATGAATTCCGGCTTCTACATTAATCAAATCGTGTCGCACGCTGAACACCTTTTTTAACCACTTGAATGCTACCAGCAGGATTCAGCGGAGACCGTTAGGTCTGCTAAGTCCCGAACTATTGACGAAGCATATTGCACGAGCGGATTCTGTGAAAGCGGTCACAGAATGATCTTGAAGTCTCGCGTATACTTTGCGCGGTCATAATGATGCCGTCACTTCTCGTTCCGGGGCTCCAGCCCTGGAACGTAATGCGCGGGAGGCTCCTGCCTCCAGAGAAAACACGTGAGGCAGGAGCCTCCAGAGCAGTGTGTTCCGAGGCTGGAGCCGCGGAACAAGGACTTCTTTACGCCGATGCGTTTGGAGTTCGGAGACAGAATTTTTTAATGATGGCTGTCGTCGCGCGCAGGATGAATGGCAGCAGGGATGTCGCCAGCAGTGCAGCGATCAAGGGGCCATCGAGGAGTGCAATCGGGCCTTTTTGAGCGACAACTGACAATCTGGGAACACGAGTCCCGACACAAACGAAAACCATTGTGCTGGGCAACAAGCCCAGTTGGGTGGTCCACAGAAATGTGCTGGCGGGAACGATACTCGTCGCTCCGGCAGCGTAGTTCAGAGCACTGTATGGTGTGTGCAACAGTCTCAGCGACAACAGATAGAAACCAGCATCCAACTCCATTTTTCTGCGTAACCGATCCAGTTGCACGCCGAAGCGAGCTTCAATGGGTTCGCGAAAAATAAAACGACTGGCGAAGAACGTTGCCATCGCTGCTGCTGTTAATGCCACGTCCACCATCAGCACACCAGCCCAGAAGCCGAACAACCAGCCTGCGATGACAGATTTTCCAGCGGTGCCCGGGATCAGCGAAAGGCCCAGATAAAGCGCGAAACCAATCAGCCAGGATCGGACTGGGTTCGCCTGCACCGCACTAAGAAGGTACGTCTCTTCTGCGATCAACCACTCAAGTGATGAGTACTGATGAGCGACGATGCCAAGTGTTGCAACGACCACAATCAGACCGACGGTTGCCCAAATTCGCTGGTGAATTACTTTCACGACTTATCCCCGCGACAAACGAGCACATCAGGGCCGTGTTTCTGAAACACTGTCACAACAGCGCGCTTATACGCACAGTGCAAATTAAGTGTACCATAGACGCGCGCCGCAATAAGTCCCGTTCAATTTTAATGTTTGCTGAATCGCTGGATGGACGACAGCAACGTGAAAATACTTTCCACGCTCTGGATTCTACTTCTACAGTATTGGTTGTGGCATTGGAATTGCTTTGCACTGTTTTATGTCGATGTGCGGATTTGCTGTGCGATTGAGTTCCGGAGTTGCCATGAAACGATCAACGAAAGCCGCGCTTCTGAGTCTGATTATTCCCGGATCGGGATTGTGGTATTGTGATCGGCGTGGATTGGCCATGGCTAACTTCCTGGTCGCCGTTGCAGTTCCTGTGATCGGGCTGACGATGGGGTTTCTGGCGGAACACATTCAATGGGTGTTTTTGGCGATTTCAGCGGCGTCAGCAGGTCTGGCACATGCGATGTCGGGCTACAAACCTGATCGCAAAAAGATGATTCACTAATTTCCACTAACGTCATTCATCAAGGCTGCATTCATGATTCACGAAGTCACGGGCGACATTCTTCTGACCAAAGCTCAAGCCATTGCGCATGGCGTAGCGCCGAACGACCACTTTGACAACGGTCTGGCGCTCGCTCTGCGAGAGCAATGGCCGGCGATGGCTAAGGATTTTCGCCACTATGCTCACCAATCGCATCCGAAACCGGGCGAGCTTTGGGTCTGGGGCGGCACAGGCGGAGTTCGCATTATCAATCTGCTGACTCAGGAAGGCGAACATGGTCACGGCACCAGACCAGGTCAGGCCAGTTTATCGAACGTGAGCCATTGTCTGAGACGACTTCGGCATGAACTCGAGAAAGGTGAGATCAAAAGTCTGGCAATTCCAAAACTGGCAACTGGTGTTGGCGGTATGACCTGGTCCGTCGTTCATCCATTGATTGTGCAGCATTTGGGTGATCTGCCAATTCCAATCCATGTCTACACGACCTATGCAAAAGGGCAGCAGGCGAATGAGCCTGTAGAATAGATAAGTGGGTTCGAAATCTATGTCGTTTCCTTCAACTGAACAACTGGTTCTGGAATTGTCGCAAGCGTCTGCTTTTCCAGAACCGGTCGTCGATGTCACTGTGCGGCAAACGCATATCTCGAATGTGTTCATTGCTGGTGATGTGGTTTACAAAGTCAAGAAACCAGTGAAGCTGTCGTTTCTTGATTTCTCTACCGTCGAATTGCGTCATCATTTCTGTGAAGAGGAAGTGCGGATCAATCAGCCGTGGGCACCAAACGTTTATCTGGGCGTCGTGCCAATCACGCATGACTCGAACGGATTGCGATTCGAAGGACACGGTCTCGTTGTCGATTGGGCCGTCAAGATGCGACGTCTTCCTGAGTCCGCGACGCTGCGTTCAAGATTGGTTGATGGATCGCTTCAGATTTCGGATCTGGATCACATCGCACGACGCATTGCCGCATTGCATCACAGGTCAACGCCGTTGGAAGAAGAACATGCGTCTGCTGCAAATGCCGACTTCCGGCGATGTTGGCAGGACAACTGGGATTTCGCGAGTCGCCTCAATTCGAACATCATTGAACCGAGCGTATTAAAGCGGTTGTTGAAACTGTCCGAAGCGACAATGCAGCAGCACAAGGCCACTCTTGAAAAGCGTGCTTTCAATGGCTGGATTCGTGAGGTACACGGTGACTTGCGGCTTGAACATATTTACTATTTTCCACAGCAGCCAGCCCCCAACGATATCGTGATTCTCGACGGAATCGAATTTAGTTCGACCCTGCGTCCCATTGATGTCGTTGCGGACATTGTATTCCTGCTGATGGAACTGAGCTTTGTCGGCAGACGCGATCTTGCACGGCATTTCGCGGATATTTATTTTGCGGAATCCTCCGACGAAAATTATCTTGAAGTGCTGCCGTTATTCACTGTCTATCGTTCCGCCATTCGAGCCAAAGTTGCCGCCATACTTGCCGCTGAGCCAGAGATTCCAGAGTCTGATCGTGAAAAGGCGGTCACGCGTTCTCGAGCGCACTGGTTATGGTGTCTGTCGGAATTGGAACAACCCAGTCGACGTCCAGCCCTGGTGCTGGTGTCAGGATTGCCAGGAACCGGCAAGTCGACACTTTCACGTATGCTGGCGAATGCGGGTGACTTCGAAATCCTGCGATCTGACGTGATTCGGAAAGAGATCTTCACTGCAGACAATGCGGCGTTACTTTATTCCGCAGATAGTACTCAGCGTGTCTATGACGAATGCTGGGACCGTGCCCGTAGCCGATTGCTGGCTGGTGGTCGCATAATCGTGGATGCCACGTGTCAAACGGACGCGAACCGACAACGGTTCCTGCAACTGGCGCTTGATTCCGGCATTCGCGCCGTCTGGCTGGAGTGTACTGCTTCTGCGGACATTACGATGCAACGTCTGAAAGCACGCCATGGTGATGCGTCTGATGCAGACTGGTCAGTCTATGAGACTATCCGGAAGCAATGGGACCAGCCATCCCAACTCACTGAAAGTTTCCGTCAGGCAATCTCAACGGACGAATGTGCTGATGTCGCCTTACAGGCAGCTTGTAACCAATTGACGTCAAAGGGCTTGATGACCGATATCGCTACTCGGAAAAGTTGAGACCGAAATCGTACGTGCACGGCATCAGGGCAGCCGGAAAGCTGTAAAGTTGTAAAGTTGTAAAGTTGCTAAACGCCTTTACCGGAAGAGAATTCCGTGTATTCTGACTTGTGGTCGCGATCCTGGATTTGACCGTAGTTGTTGCTGCTCGTGAGGCTCAAGATTTGGAGCGAATGGTCGAAGTTGCCGATAGGACTTTCCGGCGCTCAGTTCGCCAATGACTGCGCAACGCCGTGTGAAACGGTTCATCATGTAATCGGAAGGCAGGACTTAAACGACAGAAGGCGACGTCCATGGACGTCGCCTTCCTAAGTCTTCAAACCTGACAGCCAGAGTCTGTCCCCGGCGTCGGTAAACTAACTAACCTTCGGGTACTGCGGCGCATACGATGGTCACTGACAATGTGTCGCAACTATCCTTCACATCTGCGTAATTCGTGCCGTTGGTTACCGCCTTGTTGTGGGCACCACTGGCTGTTCCAGCCGTGTAGCCAGAGGTGCTGTAGCTCTGATTCAGCGATCCAAAAGCGTCACCCAAGTCGCTAAGTTCAAGGACAACTGCAGACTGCAGTTCAGCGAGGCCAGCGATCATACCAAGAACCAGAATGGTTCCAATGAGTACGATTTCAGCTGACAAAATTACGCCTGATTCATCATTCCAAAGAGTCTTCATGTTTTAATTCTTTCAATATACATTTTTTGAGAGAGAAAGAGATATCCGAATACGTTTTCGCATATCCATATGGATCAGTTGAGAAGCTGATCCTGACTGAATTGATATCTGCGTCATGGCCATTCAGCAGATCATTCCAGACATTGACCTGAGCTATAGATGCAACTGCCACCGCATCAGTGCGGGGCAAAGGAATCCCATCCAGGCGTTGCTCCGCAATCGTCTGGACAATCAGTGAGCTCAGGGCTGCAACTCTTCTTGTTCCACCAGTTGAATTGCCTGATGTTGAAGAATTGAAATAGCTAACGCCATGCCGTCAGATTTTCGACGCTCAGTTTTCAATTGGACGCGTTGGACGACAAGTCGTAAGTGGTAATCCGAAAGGCAGTTACGATTCTTGTTCGTATTGCTCGAATAGCTCAGCGTCATGCGCCAAAGCTGGATGGTGTTCAAGCCGCTTGACGTTGCGCATTGTCAACGTGTAATGTTTACGAAACGG
>JBDNFT010001268.1:0-2748 GCA_041689695.1 Planctomycetaceae bacterium
CGACCAGCAGCCGCTGTCGCCAATGATCGTGCGGGGCCAGTTTGAGTGCCTGCGGAAGAGGCGGGACTCGACGGGCCACTTGAAGTACCGTCGGAATTGGAACGTGATGGAAGGCCGTTCTTGCTGCGTCCAATGGAAGTAGTGGCAGGCCCGGCGATAAGCGCTTCGCCGGTTGTCGTACCCTTTCCGCCAGACATTGCCATGCTCACCGAATCGGCTTTCGTTCCCACCGCATTGGCTTGTCGCCCTTCGCCGCGACCGGTCAGGGCTGATGACTGACCGTTGGCACTGCCGAGCTTTGGATTGTTTCCACCGGTGGAAGATCGAACGATATTTGCTCCGGAAACCGGGCCATTGGCTTGGCCAGAACCCTGAACAATTGAAGCGCCGCTTCCGTCAGAACCAGCAGGCACAGACGCCGCCGATCCACGCCGATTCGCCGCCGCCGCCGAAGATTCCTCCATCGCCGGCGCGCCGGACCCGGTGGCAGATGAGACTTCGATACTTTCTGCTCCGGAGTTGGCCGACGCTGTATTCTCGCTTGCATTGCGTCGAGACATGGCCACCGCGCCGCCAGCCGTTGGTGCTTCTTCGGAAGGATCGCCAACACCTGCCGCTCGCTGCGGATTCGCACTACTCACGGCAGGACTTGCAGATGATGAGGGCGAGCTTTCGCTTGAAGGGGCTCCAGCAGATCCGGAAGCTGCTGCCTGTTGGCGTGAGACTTTGACTTGCTGTTCGGTAAGTTTCATTTCCTGAGCATCAGCCGCCGCAACTTCGACGTTTTCATTCTGCGCCATCGCTGCTTCTAAATTTGCATTGGCTTTGGGAGACATGCTGGCCTGAACTTCTTCCGGAGTGATCTCGGCTTCAGACTTTTGAGCATCGATCTGAGCCGCTTCAACAGATTGCGCGGCCGCTGCAATTTCGGTTTGCTCACGTTCGCTCATCGGCGCGTCGGTCTGTTGCTTTTCCTGCTGCATCTGCACGTCCAGCAACGGCTGTGAAGTGTCGGCGGTGCTTACCTTCGGCGCATCGGCTGGTTGTTGGATGGGTTGATCGCTTTCCTGAGCCTGACGTTCCATTTCGGCGGCAGCATCGGCTGCGAGTTTCACTTGTTCGTGGCGCTGAATGTTCTCAAGTTTTTCAACGTCTTGAGCGTCTGGCTGGGTCGCGGCTGCGGATTGCGGTTTATCGGTCTCCGCAATTTCCATTTGAGCGCGTTCGAGTTCAACGCTGTTTTCGGGTGTCGTCGTGTCGGAGGGCTGTTGCCACAGTGCGTCGGAAGTCGGATTTTCCTGACCTGCATAATCCGGCAGTGTGAATTCTTCAGCCGTGGCTCCGAGGAGTTCGTTGGCTGTCGCAGGAATCGGTTGCGGGCCGCGAAATTCAACGACCGACATGGAAGCGCAGAGCAGAAAGTGAATCAGCAGGCTGAGAGCGATACCCCATTGCAGTCTGCGTTTGATGACGCCTCGTACCAGGAACGTCACGGCCACCAGCATCGCCACAATCGCCACGACCCATCCGATCTGACCTCCAAGTTTGTTCATGCCTGGCAGCGGAACGGCTTTGGCATCGGTGAACAATGCCACCATGCCTTGCAGCGATACGATCCCACAAGCCACAGCGATGCTGATCGCTCCAAACATCCGCATGCGTTGGCCGCTGGTCAGTTCCTGCAATTCGGTTTCCGAGATTCGAACCAGGTCTCTCATGGTGTTCCGCCCTCCGTGGATTCTTCTGGCGGCACAACTGCCACACGATAGTCGCGAATCCGTGCCTGATTGCAAAGACTCATCACCCGAGCAATGTACTTCCAGTCTGATCGCTCGTCGCCTCGAATCACAACTGGCTGATTGCCTGGGTTGTTGGTTTCCGCCCGCAGCAGTCGCTCGCCAAGCTGAGCTTCCGTGTGCTGTTCGCCCCCGACGTAAAACTCGCCTCGATCATTGACGTTCACGATCATTTCTTTGGGACGCATGACCATTGGCATCGCCGCCACAGCATCCGGCAAATGGGCGTCGAGAGAGCCTTCGCCGGAAATTTTGGATTCTTCTTCAAAACGGCTGGCGACCATGAAAAACAGCAGCAACTGAAACACGCAGTCGATCATCGGCGTCATGTCGATGAGTCGTTTGCTGGCGTTGCGGTTTTTGAATTTGAATCGCATAGTGTTGTGTACGGGTCATTTCAGCGCGTTTTGAATGTTATCGTTTGCGAACACTCATTCCATAGCCCCAGTCGTGGAACGTCCTGTTGAATCGCATTTGGAGGAAGAAAAACGGAGACAGAAAAATTTGTTGTTATTTTTCTGTCTCCCTTTTTCTGTCTCTACCATAGTTCTGCTCGCGACGAGTGGTCTTACAATTTTGAGTTCAATTGAGTTTGCTGGTCCATTCTCGTTCCAGGGTTCCAGCCCGGGAACACACTGCCCGGGAGGCTCCAGCCTTCTGAGCAAATGGTGGAGGCAGGAGCCTCGGAACAAGTAATGCCGGCGAGCAGCGTTGCTCATTGTTTCCCCTCTGCGATTTCAACCGGTCGAGTTGGTTTTCGAGTCTTGGCACTGGCATCACTGACACCGGCCGATGCTGATGTTTCAGACTTCGGATTTGTGCCTTTCAGGATCACGCCTGACGAGTCGCTTTTTAACATGACGCGCCACTTACCTTCGAATCGTTCAAACAGTGGCAGGATTTCATTGAAGACATCTTCCATGCCTCGCAACAAACGTTCGATGCGACCTTC
>JBDNFT010001269.1:0-3111 GCA_041689695.1 Planctomycetaceae bacterium
CACGTGCGCGTTCGCCGAGACCAAAGACGAATTCATAGCCTCGATCAGCCGCAAACGGAACGGCTACGACGACCAATCCAATCAGCACCAGAATCAGAGCTTTTTTGTTCTGAGTGAAGCAGGCCAGTCCAAATATCAAGGGACCAATTGGTGCTGTCAAAAACGTCAAAACGCCGAGCCACTTTCGGGTGCGCCACGCATTGCGAATCAGCCACAGAATTCCAATCAGTAGCAGAATCGCGCCTAAAAAGATTACGCCAACACCAAACACTTCGTACAAGGGAACGAACTCCGTTGAGATGATTTAGAACCGTGATCGCTAAAGGGCACTCGATTTCGGGAGGGCGAGGCTGCTGCCGAGCCGCTTTGCTCGATTTCGGGAGGGCGACGCTGCTGCCGAGCCGCTTCGCCATTCTATGTCCAATGTTTCTCGCGACTCAGCTCCCGGAAACAGCGGCTCAGCAGGAGCTTCGCCCTCCTGGAAACAGATCAGTTTTAACCAAATTCCGCTCGTCGCTGTCTGGAATTATCAACGCCATCCGGCAACGTCACCTTCAATTGATCGGCCAATTGCGGCAGCTTTGCATTATAGAGGCGACTAAACGTCAATTGTACGGCAGGTTCCGGAAACGTAACGCTGTTCATTACAGTACTGAAGCAACAGCAGAGTATTGCGGCAAACGCCGCCCATTTCGAAGGATGTATCATCGTTGTTGTTTTTGAGGCTTGATTGGTTTTTCCGTCCCGAATGAGGCGGTATGATAGGAAGTTCCGCGCCAGTGCGACTACGCTTATTTCCGTACCTGACAGTTTTTTTCGGGAGTCCTTTGACGATGTTCATTCGAAAATCCGCTCTGACTATTTTGAGTGTGGCTGCTTTTTCAGCCGCAACACAAGCAATTTCTGCCCAGGAATGGAAAAGCGGCGTTGAATGGCAGGAGCCGCCACTTGTGACTCCAGGAGCGACCAACGACGCGCCGCCATCGGACGCAGTTGTGCTTTTCGACGGCACAAATCTTGATCAATGGATCGACGGCGAAAACTGGAAAGTTGAAGAAGGTGTTGCGATTCCGCAGAAGTCGCAGATCGTGTCGAAGCAGCATTTCGGCGACATGCAGTTGCATGTGGAATGGTCGGCTCCAACAGAAATTCGCGGCGAAGGCCAGGGACGCGGAAACAGTGGCATCTTTCTGATGGGGCTGTATGAAGTGCAGGTTCTGGCTTCCTTTGAGAACGCAACGTACTTCGATGGCCAGGCGGGTTCGATTTACAAACAAACTCCACCACTCGCCAACGCGATGCGAAAACCGGATGAATGGAATTACTACGACATTATTTTCAACGTGCCGAAGTTCAAAGGTAACGGCGAGATCGACAAGCCGGGTCATGTGACACTGATGCAAAACGGCGTCTTGATGTTGAACCATTTTGAATTGATGGGGCCGACCGGTTACGTGTCAGCTCCGAAACATGTTCCGCATGCGGAAACAGGTCCGATCTCATTGCAGTTCCACGGCGACGCGGTCAAGTTCCGCAACATCTGGGTGCGAGAATTCAAAGCTCCTGTGGGACGCCGCACTGGTCCTCCGTTCAATATCGAGGCAAAGAAAAAGACGGAAGAAGTGAAGCCTGAAGTGAATGAAGAGAAGAAGGCTGAAGAAGAAAATGCCGAAGAGAAGAAGACTTAAACGTAGTGCAAAAGCCGTTTAACCACCGACGTAAAGTCGGTGGGGAAAGATGGCGAGACAATTAAAAATCCGGAGGCATTTCTGGACGGGTCTGGAGACCCGTCCTGCTTATTTTTATTATTCAACGACGATTGTTGTGATCATAGCGATCGGCTGAACTGAACTCTCAATGACAAACTCCACGCCAACCTGGACACCAGGCAATGGCCTTCATTATCAACTCCTCGCTCAAAGTGCTCGCGCAAGGCGAGGTCGTTTTGTAACCGCGCATGGTGTTGTTGAAACGCCGTCGTTTATGCCCGTGGGAACTCAGGCGACAGTCAAATGTGTGCTGCCGGACCAGGTCGCAGCAACTGGCGCTCAGGTCGTCCTCGCGAACACGTATCATCTGGGAATTCTGGACCGCACACAGGTTGTCGAACGACTCGGCGGTCTGCATTCCATGATGCGATGGAATCAAACGATCCTCACAGATTCCGGAGGATTCCAGGTCTTCAGTCTGCCCGATCGCGAAATCACGGAAGCTGGCGTCAGCTTTCAATTCCGATCCGGAAAGAAAGACGGCGATACGACACCGATGACTCTGTCGCCCGAAAGCGCGATGGATATTCAGCGCCGACTGGGAGCTGACATCGTCATGGCGTTCGACGAATGCGTCGATCATCGCGCCGCGCCGAAGTATATGTCGGAATCTCTGGATCGTACGTACCGCTGGCTCAAACGCTGTGCGGCCGCGCCGATTCAGGAACATCAGCACCTGTTCGGGATTATTCAGGGAGGAATGGAACTGGAGCTGCGATCCAAAGCAGTAAAACAAGTGACATCACTGAACCTGCCCGGTTATGCGATTGGCGGCGTGTCTGTGGGTGAAGGTCACGACGCGATGGTTCGCATTGTGCGACACACGGCGCCTTTGATGCCATCGGATCAGGTTCGCTATCTGATGGGAGTTGGTTTGCCGGAAGACATCGTCGCTGCCGTGGAATGCGGCATGGATATCTTCGACTGCATTATACCGACTCGCTACGCACGCGAAGGCACCGTCTTCACGTGGGACGGCAAGATGCGACTTCAGGACAAGAAGTTTCGCAAGGACCGATATCCGATCGACACGTCTTGTGAATGCGTCAGTTGCGCAGGTGGATTCAGTCGAGCGTACATGCGTCATCTGCTGTTTGCGGATGAACCGCTTTACGGCACGCTGGCCACGATCCATAACCTGCATTTTTATCAGGATCTGATGCGCGGGATTCGCAATGCGATCGAAGAAAACCGGTATGCGGCCTGGTCGGCAAAGTTTCTGGAGCGGTATCTGCCGAAAGGAACAGGCAATTGAACTGCTCTGTTTTGAACTGGTAGCGAAAGTCGTCAGGACTTTCGGCAATTCAAGGCGTATCCGAAAGTCTTGACGACTTTCGCTACG